>JABGWC010000247.1 GCA_018645765.1 Gammaproteobacteria bacterium
AAACTCGGGCCTTGACACGAAAGGGACCGATCCGCTACAAGGTCTTCTTAATACTACAAGGCTCGACTCATCTTGGACGCCCCCTCAACAGGCACACTGCTCATTGCCGTGATTTGCTTGGTTTTTTTATCCGCTTACTTCTCCGCCTCCGAAACCGCCATGATGGCGCTGAACCGTTATCGGTTGCGGCACTTAGCGAAGAAAGGTCATCGCGGGGCGCAACGCGCAGCGCAACTCCTTGAGCGCCCAGACCGGTTGCTCGGCGTCATCCTAATTGGCAATAACTTTGTAAACTTCTCGGCTGCATCCATCGCGACGCTGCTCGCGATTGAAATACTCGGAGAAAGTGGTGTCGCCTGGGCGCCCGTGATTTGCACCTTTGTTTTTCTCATTTTCGCAGAGGTTGCCCCCAAGACGATTGCAGCGGCGTTTCCAGAGCGCGTTGCATTACCTTCCTCGCATTTGTTGCGCGTGCTCCTATTCTTGTTTTACCCGCTTGTCTGGCTGGTTTCAGCGCTTTCCAATGGCTTGTTGCGCGTATTTGGCATCAATCATCTGGCCTCACAAAACGACCATCTCAGTCGGGAAGAACTGAGAACTCTCGTCTTTGATGGTGCAAAAATCGCATCCCAATCTCAGAATATGATGCTGGGCGTGTTGGATCTCGATGAGGTATCGGTTGATGACATCATGGTGCCTAAAAGCGAAATCATTGGCATTGATCTCGATGACGATCTTGACACGATTATTCAACAGTTGCGTAACGCCCAGCATACCCGGCTGCCTGTTTTTCATGAGAGCATCGAAAACATCGTCGGAATTTTGCACGTTAGAAGCGCGATACGATTTTTATCGAGCGAGACCCTAACCAAAGCCGCTTTGATGCAGGAAATTGATGAGGCCTATTTCGTGCCTGAGAACACCTCGCTGCAGACTCAAATCAGACATTTTCAAAAGCGAAAAGAGCGGATCGGACTGGTGGTTGATGAGTATGGTGACATTCAAGGCATTGTCACCCTTGAGGATATCCTGGAGGAAATTGTTGGTGAGTTTACGACCGACCTGGCTGCGGCAAGCAGCGACATTCATCCTCAGCAAGATGGCTCGTTTTATGTCGATGGCGGCGCCACCATTCGCGCGATTAACCGTGCGCTGAACTGGCAATTGCCCTCTGAGGGGCCAAAAACTCTTAACGGGCTCATTACTGAAACGCTAGAAACGATTCCCGAGGCGCCCGTTTGCTTAACCATTACGGGCTATCAGATCGAAATCATTCGCCTTAAAGGCAACATGATCGTCACCGCCAAACTATTTCCTCGTTTAGACGTGGAACACTAAACCTCCCGTAAGCAAGCCATCGATCCCGGGCGCACACCTGATCACCGGTTGGGCCTAGGTGAAGATTGCCCGCGCAATGGCGCTCTTCGTTTGATCACAAATTGATTCCAATAACCCGAGGTGGGTTTGTAACGCAGGCGCTGACTTGGCTTTAGCCACCAATTCGAGCTCGAAACACAGGTCTGCCAGCGTATGCGCCCCAACGGTGCGTGCAGACGATTTTAACTTATGGGCTTCGGCTCGAATGCGTTCATAATCTTCGACATCAAACCCAGACAGCATCCCCGCAACGCCTTGGTCGATTGACGACACAAACGCCTCCAAGAGTTGATTGAGCACTTCAACGTCATCACCAAATAAGGCATTGAGTTCTGACAGATCCAAGATGATCGATCCGGCACCCACCAAATCGGTTTCAGCAAGCACCTCAGGCGCATTAGGGATGGATTGATCGGTCTCTTGTGGGGTATTGGTCCTCAGATTCAGGTCGTGATCAGCGCTCGGCAAATAGGCGCTCAACATCGTTTGCAGTGCACCGATTTCGAGCGGTTTAGAGAGGTAGTCGTTCATTCCCGCCTCAAAACAGGCCGCCGCGGCACCCTCCATGGCGTTGGCAGTAATCGCAATAATCGGCAACGGATTACCCGAGCTCACTTCTTCTTGGCGAATTCTACGTGTTAACTCATATCCATCCATATTGGGCATATCGCAATCCGTCAAAAGCAAACCAATGCCGCCCAAGCGAATGCGGTCCAAGGCCGCAACCCCATCATCCACCAACTCGCACGCTAAGCCGAGGGTGTTGAGTTGTCGCCGAATAACTTGTTGATTCACCGTATTATCTTCAGCCACTAAAATTAAAAGCCCTTCTAATGCTGCTTCTGCCGCCGTCATCGGTACCCAAGCGTTTTGAAGCACCTCCGCCATCTCGGTTTCGGTCACTAACCCATCGCGCCCTACGACCCGCGCGGCGGCCGACATTAATTCGCGTCGCCTGAAAGGGTTACTACTGATCAGCGCCAATCGATCCTTGACCAAACGCAGCCGCTGCCCACGACCCGCGCTAAAAAAGACCCATCCCACCTTCTGCGGCAAGGGGTTGGCTTCAACTCGGCGCCATATCGCTTCTTGTTCAGACCGACTAAAACGATCCGATAAAATCACCACCGGCATCATTGAGATTGCATCCAATGCCAGCAACCTTTCCAAATCCATCGGATCCACGACCGCATGGCAATTAGCGCCCAACGGGGTTAGGACACCGCTGATCGATTCATAGCCTTGCGCGGATGAACTGACATAGAAAATATCGATCCCAGACAGGTCCACGGCGCCGCGCTCCGGGGCGACATCCGGTGACTCTCGTAACCGAAGCTGTATTTGAAACTCTGCCCCCTGACCCAATTGACTGATCACCTCAATCCGGCCCTGCATGACCTCGACAAGACGGCGGCAAATTGCAAGGCCCAACCCAGTACCCCCATAAATTCGACTGGTCGATTTCTCGGCTTGTGCAAAATCAGCAAAAATATTTGCTTGCGCCTCAGCGGATAACCCAATGCCTTGATCGATAACCCGAATCAAAACATCGCAATAGTCCCCAACTTGACGCTCAAGCTGCTCTATGCGCACGACGATCTCGGCCGACAAGGGCGAAAACTTGATGGCATTACCCACCAAGTTAACGAGGATTTGTCGCAAACGCAGGCCATCTAAGAGCAAATTGCTCGGCAGAGCCGGGTCTTGAATTAAGATGAGGGACTGCTGATGCTTCGCCGCATTCGCCGCGATCACTTCCAGCGCACTTTCTGAGACTTCCGCAAGATCTGAGGGCACACTCTCCAGCTCTATTCTCCCAGCCTCAATTTTTGAGATATCCAAAATATCGTTGATCAATGATAGAAGGGCTTTACCGGAATCTTGAATGGTCGCCACCATTTCCTTTTGATCTTCACTCAACGGACTGCGCTTCATCAAATCAACCATGCCCAGGATGCCGTTCATGGGCGTTCTAATCTCATGGCTCATACTGGCCAAGA
>JABGWC010000249.1 GCA_018645765.1 Gammaproteobacteria bacterium
ATTGCCTGAAACCCGTTTTGGCGGTTATGCCGCTTGTCCGGAGGCTTTGGTGCAACGCATTCACGAGCTTGAGGCCGCGTTTGACCTTGCGCTCGAGCCCATTTATACCGCGAAAGCCCTGGTTGCAGCGCTCGACCTAGTCCAGGCGCAGTCAGCGTTCAGCGAGACCCTAGTATTGCACACGGGCGGGCTGCAAGGGCGTCGTGGGTTTGCCGCTTTGGCCTGAAGCAAGCGCTTAAAAAAGCAGTTTCGTCGGGCGGAGTTCGCGAGTAGACGGACAGTGGCTTACCCCCGTAGATTGCGCAGGGGGCCTTGTTGGGCTGTCTGAGCAGTAGATTCTGGCGCAGGCTCTGGCGCAGGTTCAGCGCATATAGCACTGCGCCCAGTGCCAGGCCGACAGTTTCCGTCAGTTGCAGAGCCAGGTGGTCTATTAGCAAAAGAGCTTAACGCAACCGGTGGTTAGGCCCGCGCTATGATCCGCCGACGATCACCGCGGGCACACCCGCAACGGTGACGTCTTCCGGCACATCATTGAGCACCACGCTGCCCGCACCAACTTTCGCGCTTGCGCCAATCGTAATATTGCCGAGGAGTGTGGCGTTGGCACCAAGAATCACGTTTTTCCGAATCTTAGGGTGGCGGTCGCCAGCGGCTTTGCCGGTGCCGCCCAGGGTCACGCCGTGCAAGATCGAGACATCATCATCGATCACGGCAGTCTCACCGATGACGAGTCCGGTTGCGTGATCAAACATGACGCCGCACCCCATTGAAGCTGCAGGATGAATATCCACACCAAAAAGGTTGCTCATCTGACTTTGAAAGTAAAAGGCTAGGGAGTGGCGCTCTTCTTGCCACAGCCAGTGCGCGATGCGGTGCGACTGTAAGGCATGAAATCCTTTGTAAAATAAAAAGGGTGTCGAGAAACTATTGCAAGCAGGATCGCGCTCCCGAGTCGCTTTGATATCGATTTCAGCGGCATGAATGATCGATGGGTCTTTAATATAGGCTTGCTCAATGATTTCCCGGATCGCCATGCTCGACACGACCGGGCTGTCAAGCTTGCTGGCCAGAATAAAGCTCAGCGCGCCTTCAATTGTGTCGTGGTTGAGTACCGAGGCATGAAAGAAGGTTGCCATGATGGGCTCGAAGTCTGCCCGCAATTTGACCTCTTGGCGCATGGCTTGCCAGAGTGATCCTGCTGAACGCAGTTCCGCTACATTGCCTACGGCGCTAAACTCCGAAGCGTGTCGTCTGCTGATTCGATTAGTCATAGGAAACTCCTTGATGCGCGTATCTTTGGGGCAATTCAGCGAGAATGCAACTCATTCGAATTTTTTGTTCTAAAAATCTCATTATATAGAATGATCGGCTATTTCAGTCCATCATTGAATTCACAGGGAATCTTTCATTAAATGCGAGTGCGCTGCCACATAAGGTTCAATGACAATGGCTTTTAAACAAGTTGGAATTTTTGCGAGTATCTCTGGGCCGCTCGTCGCGGAGTCGATGTTGCGGGTCGCGGCGGTACTAAAGGCGCAGGATATAGAGGTCCGGGTCGAGCAGTCAGAATTGTCGGCAGCAACCTTGCCAGAGATTAAGGCGCAAAGCCGAGAGGCCATTTGCCAAACCGTAGACCTGGTTATTGCCATCGGGGGCGATGGCAGTATGTTGAGCGCGGCACGCGATGTGACGCCTTTTGGGGTGCCCTTACTGGGGATCAATCGGGGTCGTTTAGGGTTTTTGGCCGACGTTTCGCCAGATAATATTGAAACCCAGTTAAATGCAGTACTGCTGGGGGACAGTGAAACGGAAACCCATTTCTTATTGCAGGGCCGGTTCGCGGAAGGCGAGGGTGTGGCCGAGGCGACCGCCCTGAATGAAGTAACCGTTCATTCTGCCACCATGTCGCGGATGATCGAGTTCGATCTTTATATCAACGATGTCTTTGTTTATAAGCAATCCTCGGATGGCTTGATTATCAGTTCGCCAACCGGTTCAACCGCTTATGCACTCAGCGCCGGTGGTCCGATTATGCATCCGTCTTTAGATGCGATGGTGGTGGTCCCAATGTTTCCACATTCATTAAATTCTCGGCCATTGGTCGTTCCGGGGGATTCGGAGTTACGG
>JABGWC010000250.1 GCA_018645765.1 Gammaproteobacteria bacterium
GTCGCAAACGGTCAAATTTCATGGGTAATGGCGGATCTTTTCAATTTAAAAGAGGATCACGCTCCGAATACTCTTGCCCTCATGCATATAGTCGAAGGCGGTATTAATTTCCTCTAATGGCATGGTGTAGGTGATGAGTTCATCCAGCTTGATTTCGCCACTCATATACTGATCAACCATGCCCGGCAATTGGGTGCGGCCCTTAACGCCGCCGAACGCGGTCCCTCGCCAGACTCGGCCTGTAACAAGCTGGAAAGGCCGCGTGCTGATCTCCTGGCCCGCGCCTGCGACCCCAATAATAATCGCCTCGCCCCAACCCTTGTGGCAGCATTCCAGCGCGCTGCGCATTAGATTCACGTTGCCCACGCACTCAAAGCTATAATCAACTCCGCCATCGGTCATATCAACGATGACCTCGGTGATGCTGCTGCTGTGATCTTTCGGGTTAACACAATCCGTTGCGCCGAGCATTCTGGCCATCTCGAACTTCGAAGGATTGGTGTCCACGGCAATAATCCGGCCGGCTTTGGCCATGACAGCGCCTTGGATAACCGATAAACCAATGCCGCCGAGACCAAAGACCGCGATGGTGGCGCCAGGCTCCACCTTTGCGGTATTGATGACGGCGCCAATGCCGGTAGTCACCCCGCACCCTAGTAAGCAAATCTTGTCTAAAGGTGCGAGGGGGCTCACTTTGGCGAGAGAGACCTCTGCAATAACGGAATACTCGCTAAAGGTTGAGGTACCCATATAATGATAAACCGCCTCGCCCTTGTAGCTGAAACGACTGCTACCATCTGGCATCACGCCGAGCCCCTGAGTGGCCCTGACGGCGCTACAGAGGTTGGTTTTACCGGACAGACAGAACTTACATTGACCGCACTCGGCGGTGTACAACGGTATGACATGATCGCCAACGGCAAGACTGGTTACGCCTTCTCCAAGCTCAACCACTATGCCGCCGCCCTCATGTCCTAGAATCGCAGGAAAGAGCCCTTCGGGGTCATCGCCCGATAGGGTAAAGGCATCGGTGTGGCAGACGCCGCTGGCGACCATTTGAACCAGCACCTCACCGGCTTTTGGCCCGGCGACCTCAACCTCGTCGATGACCAACGGTGCGCCTGCTTTGAGGGCCAATGCTGCACGTGCTTTCATACTGTCTCTCCTGAGTTGTTCTTGTAATGGTCGTCTTAGTTGCTGCGGCGAAAGCCAATATAAACGCCGCGGGGTTCGCCGACAAAAAATCGTTCGTTGCCAAAAGCATAATCTGCCCGTTCAGCATAATCGGTGTCGAGCAGGTTCGTCACGCGCAAAAAACCCTGCCAGGCGTTGGTGAGTGCAAGGTTGGCTCTGAAATTTATTAAATCATGTCCGTCATAACGATTCGTATTGTCTGGATTGGTAAAGTAGGGGCCGATATGAACCCATTCGAGTTCAGCGGTCACGCGCTCGGTCGGCGCCCAATTGACTTGCAGGCCGCCCATCGATCTTGGTGCGGTATCGATATCATTGCCTTGGATCACCCCTCGCGAGAGCGCTGGGTTGTTGTCGTAGCGGTGGCGCGCCAGCGTCCAGTTTGCGGACACCACAAGGTTATCCTGCAGTGCAAAGCGGCCCTCGATTTCAACACCCTGATGTCGCGTCTCGCCATTGTCGACATTGGCCCGGGTGGTATCTTGGAAGATGAATCCGTCTTTTTTCATGCGAAAGCCGGTCAATTGGTATGAAAGCCGAGCAGTCGTCCCGCGAAGACCAAATTCTACGCTTTCTAGCGCCTCTGAATCGATATCAGCGACGTTTTGACCATTCTGAAGTCGGTATAACTCGGTTGCTTGAGGCGCTCTGAAGCCCTTAGAGAGCTGACCGAACAATCTGTGCTGACCAAAGGCGTAATTGAATCCCAGCTTCGGAGATAAATTGTTGAACGTGTCCGAACGACTTTCTGGTCGGTTGTAGCGACAACCTCCAAACCCGCAGGTCGTGCCATCGTCTTTCGTGCGGCCGCTGATCATGCGATTGTCATAATCATAATCAACGCGCTCGGCTCTGAGCCCCAGAGTGATCAGCAGATCCTCAGAAACCGGCCAATCATATTGGGCAAACGCCGCGGTCACCGTCGCCGTCACGTCGTAGTCGTAATGCTTGCCGCTGGGGATCGTGCCGACCAAAAAGGCACTGCCGCGGGTTTCGCCCGTTTGGGTTTGCTTTAAAAATCCGCGGGTTTGTTCAGCATCGAAACCCACAGTGACGTTGTTCGTAAGCGCAGCGCTGGATTGCAGTCCAAGACTGCGGTGACCGTTCTCCTCAAGGGGCTGGCCGGGCAAAAAGTGTTGCAAAAAGCGCATGTCGGTCCAGCGTAGAAAGGGCGTGATCCGCAATTTGCCCGATTCGGACTGCCAATCTGATATCAATCGCGCCGAGTGTACGTCCCGGAAGGCTTCTGGATTGGGGTTCAATTTTTTGTAGTCGGGGTCCCGGTAGGCATCGATACCCTGGACAAAGCCTGCAGTTTCTTGATTTAAGTTGGTTACAGCGAGGCTGTTGATCACCTCAAAGTCGCCAATAGCCCGTTGATGCTTCAAAATCAGTTTTTGCTGACCGTACCCCGAGTCCGCTTTGTAGCCGTCATCAGAGGTTGCAGATACGCCAATGATGAGTTGCTTTTGTACGGATAAATGTTTCAGCCGAGCGTAGTTATGGGGGCCAGCTTCAATTTGGGTGGTATTGCGCTCGCTGCCAGGGTTGGGCATCCGAATCTGGATTAAACCGTGCAGGGCATTGGAGCCGTGGGTTGCACCGCCGGGTCCTTTTAACACTTCAACGGCCTCTGCCAGTTCGCTGACCGATTCAAAC
>JABGWC010000254.1 GCA_018645765.1 Gammaproteobacteria bacterium
TGAACGCCATGCTGGGCTTTTGTGAACTGACAACCTGCCGGCGTCATGCCCTGCTCGCTTACTTTGACGAGGCCGCCGCCGAGCAGTGCGGTAATTGCGACACGTGTCTCACGCCCGTTGAAACCTGGGATGGCACCGAAGCCGCCCAAAAAGCCCTCAGCGTCATCTATCGTACCGACCAACGCTTTGGCGTTAGCCATCTGGTGGATGTCCTACTTGGCAAAGCCTCGGATAAAATCAGCCAGTTCGGTCACGACCAACTGCCGCTGTATGGCATCGGCCAAGAACACTCAGTGCAAGCCTGGCAATCGGTATTTCGACAGTTGGTTGCAGCAGGGCATGTGGTTGCCGACCCAGAGCGTTTTGGCGGGCTTGCCTTAACCGAAAAGTGCCGCCCCCTGTTAAAAGGCCAAGACACCATTGCGTTTCGATTAGACCCCGTGCAAAAAACCGGCAAGAAGCTCAGTAAAGCGCCGCTGCCGGACGACATCGATGTGGGCATTTGGGAAGCCCTGCGGGCGCACCGGCGCGAACTGGCCGAAGTTCAAGGGGTGCCGCCTTATGTCATCTTCCATGACAGCACCTTGCAGGCCATGGCCGAACAGATGCCAAGCTCCCTTGTCGAATTTGGCGCGCTGCCCGGCGTGGGCGAGCGCAAACTGGAGAAGTACGGTGACGGCTTCTTGCAGGTTTTACAGAAGCTTTAAGCGCCGCTCGTGGCGGTCAAAATAGTTTGAAGCACCGCCCCTGTCACGGCCCAAGACAGCAGCCCCGCCCTAGCACGAGCAGGCGCCCACAGCTCATGACCCGCCGTTGGCCTCCGCAATCACACCCCGAATCATCCGGTGTTTCTCGCGGGACAAATCATAGAAACTTGCTGCGAGCATCGTACAGCCAATCAGGATCATGACGCCCGGCCCCATGGCCAGCGCCAAGGTTGTCAGCGACTCGGGATCAACCGTTTCAACCGTTGCACTGCGTTGAATACCCGCCAAATCGATCACGACGCCAGAGATCACAACCCCAAAGCCGCCAATGGCTTTCGAGGCAAAGGAGGACGCCGCAAAATAAATCCCTTCACTACGATTACCATACCGCGCCTCGTGCTGATCGGTGATGTCCGCGATCATGGAGCCAATCATGACTGTCAGCACGCCAATACCCATGCTGCAAATCGCATTGCAGACCATCACCAGATAAAACAATAATGCGTCCCCGGGTTCGGGCGCGATTCCCGCAAGACTGAGCATGATCGGCAGGGTATTCCACACCGCATACCAGGCCAGCCCGCCCACCAAGAGCGTCTTCTTCTCCTGAAAGAAGTCACCCAAAGGAGTGGCCAAGCCGGCACCCAAAAACATCCCCAGCACTGAGGCGGGAAAGCTCAAACCGATCAGCGCCAAACTGAACTGAAAATACAGCGTCCCAAGATAGATCGACAGCGCCGAGACCATGCCCATGGTCATACCAAACAAGACCGCGGTCGACACCACCGATCGGAACGAGCGCAGCCCAAACGCAAGCCCCGCCTCCTGCATCACATTGCGAAAACTAAAGCGGGCGGCCGTTGGGCTTGCTTGGGGCAGGTGGGGAATATGGCTGTGAGTACCGTAAGCCGTGAGCATCACCCCAATAAAGATGATGAGTCCAAATACGATCGCGAAGTTGGGATAGGCCGCCGGGTTCAATTGCCCATTCGGATAGTCTGGCGTGGCTTCAAAAAAGATCTGCAAGCCAATCAGGAACACCATTAACATGCCAACCGATTGGAGTACCGAGCGCAAGGAGGACAGCTGAGTGCGTTCCTGATAGTCCGTTGAGAGCTCAGCGGTGAGCGAGGTGTGTGGGATGGAATACACTGATTGGGTCGTTCGCGTCAGCACCGAAAATACAACCAACCAAGCAAACACTTCGGTCTCGGACAAACCCGCGGGCGGCGCGAACAACAAATAAAAGCAGAGTCCAAACGGCACGGCGCCGGCGTACATGAACGGATGCCGACGGCCCCAGCGATGCCGAAAACCATCCGACCAGGAGCCAATCACGGGATCACTAATGGCATCCACCAACAGCGCAATGACAATGGCGACACTTGCCAAAAAACCCGACAAACCCAACACTTGGTTGTAAAAGAACAGCAGGAAAAATCCAAAGGAGGTGGACTGCACGCCCTCGGGAATTTGCCCAACGGCAAACATAATGCGCACCCGCCAGGTGAGTACACCAGCGTCTTGCTCAGCCACGGACATTCCCTCTCCTTGATCTCAAGCGCGCAGGGATTCCCTTGCCGGCCGCCTCTTTGGTTAAACGAACATCGGTGAGATTGTCATGTGCGACGACACCACGCCCTACAACGATCCAAACCGCATTCCGCTTGTGACACTAGATCACAATTCTTTGGAATACAAACGCGATTGTTTTCATCCGGCGGATCTGTTGGTTGAAAGCGCCACAAAGCGGGGGTTCATGGGCCCATAATGATCAGGCGCTGCGCTCGAAACATCCGTGCTGATGGGCCCAGCTTGATGCCCCAATGATCAAAAGCCAGCGCGATTTGCCCGGGCAGCCCTCTCCAACACGAGATCAAAGGGCGCCATTGCCAGCAAGATATGTCTCACACAATAATCAAGGTAAGCCCTTTTAGCCTTGCGCGAATGGCTCTATCGATGCTGCGCCCGACTATCAATCATCAGCTGATCCAGCTTGGTCTGGGCCACCTTAGGGCGTTTCAAGTCGATGGCCTCGATCATCTCGCAGCCATCTCGGATCATGTCACGCACCAGCACAGGGTACTGCCGGCAATCATCTGGCCGGTCCTCATAAATACTGCAACCATACTTATTTTGATTCGGCAACGGCTGGAGCCAAGGACAGGCAGTAAGGGCCTCACCGGTTACAGGGTCCATCCAAATTCGTCCTGCCTGCACAAACCGCGCGATCTCGGGCCGATTGTCCTGCCACCAGCGGATCTCCGCCTGGGTCGCCGACAGCCCACCATCGCCATAAATCTGGCAGCACTTGCCGCATTGGTTGCAGTCTTTCATTGCACGCGCATCATCCGATAGAGCCCGTATCATACCCAAGTTCTGATCAGACGGGTTTTGTTTCCCTCAATCACGCCCGTAACCCAATGAAGAATTGTTTGCGTCTGCCATAGACGTCATACTGGCTGAATGTCAAAAAATAAAAAAACCTTCGGATCCCTACGCGATCAGCTCAAAGACGCTGGCCTTGTTACCGCAAAACAAGCTAAAAAGGCTGAGCGCGGCGCCCTGCGCACAGAGCTACGCATCAAAAAAGGCATCGATGTTGATGCGGTCAGACAAGAGGTTGAAACCGCCCGAACCCAAAAAATAGAGGCCGACCGGGCGCGCAATGAAGCCCGGAATCAAGCGGCCCAAGACAAAGCCTTACTGGCTCAGGTTAAGCAACTGATTGCGGCCCACTCGCAGCGGCAAGCCGGTGAGGTAGCGTACAACTTCACGGACGAGAAGAAAGTCAAAAAACTCTATGTTTCAGAAGAGAACAAAACGCAGCTCAATCAAGGATACCTCGCCATAGTGAAGGTCGAGGATCGTTATGATCTCGTGCCAGAGGTCGTTGCCCGCAGAATCCAAGCACGCCATGCCGACTCGGTGTTGTATCTGCATGACCGGGCGCTCGACGCAATCGATGAGGACGACCCTTATAAAGACTACCCAATTCCGGATGACTTGGAATGGTAGCCGGCGTTGGTCTTAGAGTCGCCCTTGGCTCACCAGGCCTTACTCACAAGCGTTTTATGCCAAACGCCATTTCACAAATACCATCTGACAAACGCGATCGAACAAACGCCCTTTACAAAACGCGATCACGGATGATTGATCTCGACGGATCCTAGTGGGATGAGCCGCCCCTTATCGGCCCGACCTAACCGCCAGCTGGGCCTTCCACATGGAACAATTTATTGTAAATAACCCAGCGATCATCGACCTTTAAGCACGACAGCGTATCCAGAAAACGACTGCCAATATAATCATCTCGCAGCTGCACAACCGCCGTCGCACCAGCAATCTCGAGTGCGATAATCTCTAAATACGCCGATTCACCTGCGGTCTTTGCCGAAGGCTGAGCGCCCACAAAATGTGCAAAATCTTGCACACTCATTTCAGCCAAACCGGCCGGCAAATAGCCTGTTATCTTGGCATTGGGATGAAAAGCGGCGTGCACCTTGTCAACATCAGACTCAAACAGACTATCGAAATAGACTTGCACGGTTTCTCGTATTTTGTGGGCATCATCCATAGGACTTTCTTCGTTAAAGGGCCCCCTGAACCTAACGTAATCTTGATCTGCTATGCAACTGAGATTCTGCGCACGCACGTCCCCCATTCGCGTTTTTTTTCGTAGAATACTGACTAGCAACCTGACCTCAATCCAACCGATGGTGACCCAGCGAGCCGAACCAATGCCCTATCCATTCACTAAAATTCGCGGCCGAACCGCCGCACTCCTAACCCTCCTGCTGCTATCGGGTTGCCAAGCAATGGGTCCTGAACCGGTTGCAGGGCCCAGCACCATTGAATCGATTGCCGATGCCTACGTTGAGGCGCTACTCGAGCGTTATCCCAGCATGGCGACCGCTTACGATTTGCCCGGCTGGCGGCACGACCGGTTGTTCGATAACACTCGAGCGGGCCTGAAACGCTGGCATGACCAAGAGGATGCCTTCCTCGACGCGGTGCGGGCGCTGCCAGCGCCGAGCACCATTGGATCTCGAGACTGGATTACCCACGGATTTTTGATCGAAA
>JABGWC010000259.1 GCA_018645765.1 Gammaproteobacteria bacterium
AATACCTTGACCAAGGATGCAAGCCCCGATCAAGTCCTAGCAGAGCTTCAGGAAAACGGCGCCGTCATCGTTCGAGATCTGCTCGGAACACAGACTGTTGATACGCTGACGGCCGAGGTCTTACCCTTTGTCGATAAAACGCCGATGGGACGAGATGATTTTACGGGTCGGACGACTAAGCGCACCGGCGCGTTGGCGGCTCGTTCTGCTGCTTGCAGAGATTTGATTGTCAACGAGCTGGCGCTGGCCACCGCGAAGCAATTTTTGCAGCCCTACACCCGTAAAATTATTCTGCACCTCACTCAAGTGATACAAATTAATCCTGGTGGTGCGGCGCAAGCAATCCATCGGGATCGCTTGGCGTGGGGAAAGTATCTACCCAAGGACATTGAGCCGCAGCTGAATACCATTTGGGCACTGACGGACTTTAGCGCCGAAAATGGTGCGACCCAATGCGTGCCCGGTAGTCATAAATGGTCATGGGCACGGCAGCCCAAGCCAGAAGAGATCGTTCAGGCCGAAATGACCAAGGGCTCGGTGTTTTTCTATACTGGCAGCGTACTCCACAGCGGCGGCGCAAATACTTCTGAAAAAATGCGAATGGGCATCAATTTGACGTACTGCTTAGGCTGGTTACGCCAAGAAGAGAACCAATACCTATCTTGTCCGCCGAGCATTGCCAAGGACTTCGATCCAGTGCTTCAGGATTTGCTAGGCTATACCCAGGGCGAGTATGCCTTGGGTTATTACAGTGACCCTTTTGACGAAACCGAAGGGCTCGAATTGTTGCCGCCTGAGCGCGTATTGGATCGCGCCGCTCAGAAAATCGAAATCGATATCAACTAGCGCGGTTAGCTGTGCGACCCGAACCGTGTCGACGGTTCACCGCACGCTCGACGCATGGGCGCGATTCCTGACAAGGGGTCATGACTGCCCACACCCGGCGCATGGCCTGAACACCGGTTAAGCCGACAACAGCACCTTCGCCGAGCCTTGCTACAGCGAATCTATTTGGGTTTGCGCGCGATCACTTTGATCTCGGCACGCGCACCAGGAATAACCAGTTCGGTTATGCCAATCCAAGTCGATGCTGGATAAGGCTCTTTGATGAATTCATCTTTCACCTTGGCCATAGCCGCTGTATTTTTCTGCAGCGCCACCATATAAATCGTGGTGTCGATTATGTCTTGATAACCAACCCCGGCCGCGTCGAGCGTGTCGCCCAGCGATGTCCACGCGTTTCTAAACTCGTCCTCCGCTGAATCGCCACTTCCGACAACACCCGAGAAGAAAATGAGATCGTCGTGTTGTACGGCTGGTGCAAAGTGCCAGTTGTTGTAAGTTTTGCGTGCAGATTCCGGCACGATGACTTGAATGGCCATGGGTTACTCCTTCTTGAACATTTAAGGACAGAATGCTCACAATCTGTTTCCGCTTCACTATTGAGGCGTCTGGACTCCCCGGAGTTTACGAGACATCTTCTAACCACCCCAAACCGCGTCGGCCAAATTCTGCAACCCTACTGTGCCGAGGCACTGATGAGCTGCAATAAATCCTCATAGTCAGCCATCGTGCCAGTATCGTTGCGTTGTCCGGTTCGAGCAAGAATGAGTTCATCTGCCACGCCAACGTACGCCTGAATTCGCCTGGCACATTGTTCGACATTACCGGTTATGGTCATTCGATCAACCACCTCATCCGGCACTAAAGCCATCGCCTCACGCAACTTGCCAGCCGGCATTAACCGACTCGCCTGATCAGCAAATTCAGCAAAGCCCATTTGTCGTAATTGCGAGTCGTAATAGGGGTGGGGAATCGGGTGAAATAATTTGCAGATAGCCGCTCTACTGGCATTGCGCGCAGCCTCAACATCGCGATTGACGCTCACTGTTGCAGCCGTTGGGAAGCGTAAAGCCTGTGGATCTCGACCCGCAGCGACCGCGCCGGCCTGAGCATTCGGTCGAACAACATCTCTCACAAATTCAACCGACGACATAATCCCAATGCCAACGCCGTCTGAAACCTCACCCGCGAGCCGAACCATATTGGGACCAGATGCCGATAGGTATACCGGTAACGATGGTGTGGTGGGATTCCACGTTGCGCGCCAACGAATGCGGTGGACATCACCCTGGTAGCGAACTCTTTCCGCCGCGCGGCCACTGACCACCAAGCGAACGATCGTCATAAAATCGCGCATCTTGGCTTTCGCTTTACGGGAGTCAATGCCCATATAGTAATCATTAAAGTGCAGATTGCCGGTGCCGACACCGAGGATAAACCGACCGCCGCTGATCTCGTTCAGGTCCCGTGCTTCAAGCCCCGTCATCCAGGGCTCGCGGGCATACGCATTGACAATGTAGGTGCCAACCTGCGCCTTGCTGGTTGCGTTGATCACGGCGGCCGCGGTGATGGTTGCGCTTCTTCCTGCATCGACCGTGTAGAGCGCGTTGATCCCAGCGCCTTCTGCAGCTCCAGCGATGTTGGTAATCGTTTTTATTGAATCTTCAAACCCAAGCATCATGCCTATCTTCATAGCGAAACCCCTTTTCCTGAAGCTTAGTAATAGACAATTAATGCGCAGGCTGCAAACAAATTAAAGGCCAGTAAGGTCGGTCCCCGCTATTGAGTTGTGTTCCTGATACCGCCGCAGAGCGTTGTAAAACATCTCGATATAATCGAACACACCCTGCTTCTCCTAGAAGCCCGCGTTATCTTACGCATCGGTTCGCTCGCCGAAAACTTCAGTATTTTCAGGTGTTTTTTCCAGCACACCGATGAACCTTAGGCTTCAAACAGTTGCATTACCCCAGTGTCTTTCAAAACCCCGTCCACACGACGGCGATCCGCTGCCTGCAAGGCAGCATAGGCTTCACGAAGCCACTGCAAGCATTTGGCTTGATAAACAAACGGGTTTTGCACCCAGGGTTTGCCATCCAATTCCATCTCAAGCTTGTCCGCCTTTTCCATGACGGCCTTTGCGTTACCCATTAGATAAGGCGCGTAGATGCGCCCAACTTCCGCGAGGATGTTTTTTAACGTTTCAGGCGGATTATCAAGATCCAACCAGTCCGAATCTGAAACCAGATAGCCGGACAACTCTTCAACCGTCTCAACCCAAGCATAGACCCGAGGGCATGCTGCGAGGATGATCGCCTGTGGCGTCGGGTCAAACAGAGCCAAACACGTTAACTGGCCATACACCGCAAAGTCAGAAGCGCCAGGTCGTTCTCCCATTAAAAAAGGCTGTTCAGTCAGGTGCTTATCGAGAAGATGAATAAAGCGTTTGAAACTGCCTTCAATGGTCGCCTTGGTCACCTCGTTGGATCCGACATAGGACAATCGTGCGATTTGCCGCGCTCGAATGAATTCGCTGATCGGCCTAACCTGGTCTTCTGGCTGAGAAATGCCGCCCCACCTTGGCAGGATATCGCCGCCCTTCTTGATGTCCGCGTCATAATGCCAGCGATAATGGAACATGGCCTTGGTCAGCCACTCATCACCATAGTCTTCGAGCAACATATCAATAAAAGCCAAAGCAGGATCAGATGGAATGATCGAGCGCCCTTCATACTCTTGTTCAAAGCGCCGGATCAGCGGGCTCGAGTCGGTAACCGCGATTTCGCCGCCCTGGTCATCTTCGAAATAGAACGTGGGCAACAGTGGAACCTTCGCCTGAACACGTTGTTTTCTGTGCCGGTCCTCACTCGCGTTGGCAATGCGCGATTGGCGTTCAAGCCTGTACGGAATATGCCGAAAACGCATAACCCCCAGCATCTTGCGTGTGTAGGGTGAACCCGGCGCGCCCATTAGTTCTTGAATTTTTCGACCTTCAGTCATTTCAATATGCTCCTGTTTTCTGGGTTCTGGCGCTTTAGGCACCGATCACTGTTGTTAAGGTATGCTTACTTTCGATGTCTTGCCACCGACTCACCGAGAGACCGTCAGCCGGCGAGGCCCGCTGGCGAGGCCCGTTAGCGAGGCCCGTTGGCGAGACTGTCTTGTGACCCCTGCTGGCGAAGCCTTTCGACCGAGCCCCTTCATCCATTAGTCCGGCAGGCCCGCCCGATCCTTTTAACGCGCGCTAGGCCCTGCGCGATCGTCACGCACAAACGATGCGACCGTTTTTGCGCTTCTAGCCCAGGGCCTGGCACGACTTTAATCCGGCTCCGCCATTTTGAAGCCGGTCGCGCCCAACCAAAGGCCAACCGCATGGGTCGTCTCAATGTTGAGCTGACCCGCCAAACCGGCCTCCCGATGATGATGAATCGCCTGGTAGGCGTCGGACTGCATCATCTCAATCATCGCCTGACGACTGGGATACATCGCAATGGCCACCGCGTCCCAAAGTTCTTCAACCTCACCGAGCATTAAGCGTTCGACCTTGGCA
>JABGWC010000120.1 GCA_018645765.1 Gammaproteobacteria bacterium
AAACGCTAAACCAGTGGTGCGAGCGCCTGGGCCGGGACCCAACGGAGATTGAGCGCAGTGTTAATTTGAGTTTTCATTTAGGCTTAACGTTGGCTGACCTCAAAGCCGAGCACGCCCGAATCGATGCGGACTGGGGACCGCAAGCAGAACGCATTCGCGCGGGCTCTTTAGTCTGCACCCCAAGCCAAGCCATTGACAAAATCTTGGCCTACCATCAGCAAGGCGCGAGTCTAATCAACATCGCGCTGCGTGCACCCTGGCGGGAAGATGCCCTCGAGCGCTATATCAATGAAGTGATGCCAGCGGTCAGAGCGGCAGTCGGTTAGGCGCGAGCAACCTCGAGCATGTCAGTAACCCGGGTAAACTTCACTCTCGGCCGGTCGCTTGCGAGGCCCTTCGCGACTTCCGCCTCATCTATTTTTTTCCAGTCCGCAAAGCTGACAAAGTCCGGTTGGCGGCTCTGGATCAATTTCAATGCGGCCTCGGCAGACGGCGCGCTCGGCTCAAACAAACGGTTCACCTGAAGATCTTGCATCATCAACCCAACGGTTTCTTGCGCGCAGGTTTTATTGGTGCCAATCACCCCACTGGGACCGCGCTTGATCCAACCCGCGGTGTAGAGGCCAACCACTTGATCGCCTGCAGCATCAACTGCTCGGCCGCCTTCGTTTAAAATGGTGCCCCAACTGTCGTTGAAGGGTACATCCGGCAACGGCTGCCCGCGATATCCCACTGAGCGAAACACAAGGCCCGCCGGAATCACTTCTTCGCGCTCCGTTGCAACGGCTTTCAATTGCCCTCGATCATCCAATACCAAATCGTTTTGTATCAGTTTAACCGCACCCACTCGGCCATCGGCTTCAACCAGCTCGGTCGGTGAGACGCAAAACCGAATATGCAACTGCCTGGGCTTGCCGGCATTTTCACGCGAGGCATAGGCCGTTATCGTCTCTACATTCTTAATCGCATTCTTGTCCTGGCTGTCATCGAGCAGCTTTTGAGAATTGGCATCCACCACTGCCTCGCTTGCTAAAATATTGACATCGGCTTCCGCAAACTCGCCCATCTCTTTTATTTCAGGCGGTGTGAAGGCGGCTTGAGCTGGACCCCTTCTTCCTAAAATATAAACATTCTTCACCTTACTTTCGCTTAATGCTGCAAGGGCGTGATCGGCAATATCAGTGACTTTGAGTTCATCAACGGTTTTACACAGAATTCGCGCGACATCCATCGCAACATTGCCAATCCCCACCACAACCACGTTCTCTTGGGACAAATCAAACTGTCGGTCGGCAAAGTCGGGGTGCCCGTTGTACCAGGCAACAAACTCGGTGGCAGAGTGACTCCCAAGAAGGTCCTCGCCAGCCACCCCCAAATTTCGGTCAAAAGGGCTGCCTGTTGTGAACATCACTTGATGGTAGTGTTCTTTTAAGTCGTCCAAATGCAGGTGGGTGCCATACTCCACATTACCGAAAAACCGGAACCCCGGCGCGGCGGCGCTTTTCTCGTAGGCACGGGTTACGGACTTATCCTTTTGATGATCCGGCGCCACCCCGGCTCGAACCAACCCGTAAGGCGTCGGCAAACGATCAAACACATCCACTTCAACGACGAGATCGGTTTGCTTGAGTAAATTACTGACCGTATAAAACCCAGATGGGCCGGATCCGATAACGGCCACGCGTAATGGGTTCGACTCTGTTCCAACAGCTGACATAGAAGTATCCAATTGCCTATTGATTCGAGGCAAAAGATAGCAGAATAAAGCCCCGTCGCACAGTAAGCCGCGGCGTAAACATTGGCCGTACGCGCAACAGCGCTTAAACTCTTCGTTGCCTGAACAAAGGAATGCACCTCTTGAGTCACATTTCAAAATTTGCCCTCAGCATCCTCATCGTCCTTACCCTACTGGCCGGGGCGGCCTATGCCGGCGTTCGCATGCTACTGGCAGACCCAGACCAATATCGTGAAGCACTCACCGAGCGATTAGCCGCTAATACGGGCTACGCAATCCGATTTGAAAACCTTGAATGGCAACTTTGGCCGGATCTTGCGATTCGTGTGGATGGCGTTGCCGTTTCAGCCGGACTGGGCAACCAGCCCGCGGCCGTCATCGATACCCTTGCCATTGACGTAAAACTCATGCCCCTCTTGCGCTCAGGCGCATTAACCATCGATGCTGTGACATTGGGCGCTGTAAAGCTCTATCTCTTTGTCGATGCCAATGGCCAAACGAATTATGCTGCAGGCGATACCGGCGAGAGCCCCGAAACAACGCAAACAACTGACCCCGCAACAACCCCGATCCGCAGCCTGGCGCTATCATCTTTTACAGTTGAATCGATCGAAATTGAGTACGTCGACGCGTCAATTTCTGGTGAGATTACGGCCTCTTTGGGTCCAGTAACGGGCACTTATGCCAATGAGCGGCTCAGCCTGTTGCTCAAAAACGAACTCGCCTATTCGGATACCGGCCTAGGCATTGTCTTTGAGGGCCAGTCCGATGGCACCGCCCTTTATGATTTCGAAACCCAGCAAGTTGTGCTCGAGGGCTTTTCCCTTCAGGGTGATTTATCAACGGCTATTCAAGACGCGAGCGCATTTGCTAGCGACCTCTCCGGTGTTTATCAGGTTGAAACGGACGTCTTCGTTTTCGAGCAAATGCGCATTGACCATCTCGGGCTCACAACCACATTAACCGGCGAGGTGTCCGCGATCACGCAGCCAAAAATCAGACTGGCGCTCGAAATCAGTAGCACCTTGACCAACACCAATGTTTTTAACACCGCTTTTGCCGGTCAACTGTCGCCCCTTGCACCGATTACCGAGCTTACGATTGCCGCCATGGCGCAAGGCACCGATGTGGCACCCGAGCTATCGAGCATTTCAGGCCGAATCAACGGCGGCGACTTTAATGGCGAGGCAATGATCGACCTGACGACCCCGTCAATTGACCTGACGCTCAGGCTGAGTCGTTTAGAATTAAACCCAGGCGGCCCCCTTGCCGGAGGCGATGCCGCACAGCCATCCCCCTCGACCCCGCTTGATCCCGACACAGTCGTATTACCCGTTGAGACACTGGGCAGTGCGCAGGCGATGATCGATCTGCGGATTAAATCACTCAAAGCAAAGCAGTGGACTCTGACGGATGCACACCTGCATCTAAACAATGCGCAATCAAAACTAACAACCCGCCTAACCGGTCAACTGGCCTCTGGCGGTATCCAGCTTGAAATGATCTCTGATTATGAACAACAGGCCTTTACGACGCTTGCCGCCAACCTCACGCAAATCGATCTCAATCAACTCGTCCCAGAACAAACCTTAGGCAAACTGAGCGTGTCTTCCTCGCTCTCCTTTGCGGGGGCGAGCCTCGCTTCGCTGTCAAAGACAATAAAAGGAGCCAGTCAATTTTCCATCCAGGAGGCCCTGGTCGATATCCGGACACTCAAGCAGGGCCTACTAAGGCTGGATCAGATGACTCAGCAGTCATCGGGTGCTGCCGATTGGCCGGATGATCTCGTGATTGACACGTTAAACGGCGCCCATGCCTTTCACGCCGGCCTGTCCAGCGCGCAACTTGCGACCTTAAATTACGAGAACATGACCGTTGGCGCGACCGGCGGCTTTGACCTATTTGAATCCGATTTCGACTACGAGGTGACACTGCGCTTGGCCGCCGCGACCGATGGACCGCTACCGGTAAAGGGCCCATTAACCGGCGTCGCCTGGCCCGCTCGTTGTCAAGGCGCACTAGCAGCGCTGTCACCAAGCGATTGCGGTATCGATCGAGATAAAGCGCAAAGCCTGCTCACTGAGATTGCGCGCAAGGCATTGCAGGATAAAGTCAAGCAGCGCCTCGACCAAACGATCGAGAACAAGGCCCCAGAGGCGTTGAAAGATCTTTTAAAAGGCCTCTTGGGATCATGAAACACGGGTTCGCGGATAAGGTTCTGGCTTGGTTTGACGTTTTTGGCCGCCATGACTTGCCCTGGCAAAAGTCGCTGACGCCTTACCCGGTCTGGATTTCTGAAATCATGCTGCAACAGACCCAAGTGCAAACGGTCATCCCCTACTTCAATCGATTTATAGCCCGCTTCCCTAGTATTAACGCCTTGGCCCAGGCCGACTTAGATGAGGTTCTGAGCCTGTGGACGGGTCTTGGTTACTATGCGCGCGCCAGAAACCTGCACAAAACAGCGAGGATTATTTCGGAGTTCCACCAAGGAGAATTCCCTAGATCTCAACAAGACCTCCAGCAATTGCCTGGCATCGGCCGGTCGACCGCCGGCGCGATTAGCGCAATCTGCTTTCACGAGCGGGTTGCGATCTTAGATGGCAATGTTAAGCGGGTCATTAGTCGTGCCTTCGCCATCGGCGGCTGGCCAGGTCAACGCGCGACCGCTGAGCAACTGTGGGCCCAGGCCGAGGCAGTGCTCCCTTATGAACGCATCAATGCCTATACCCAAGCCATGATGGACCTGGGTGCAACGGTCTGCGTCGGCAAAGCCCCCCTGTGCGACCTTTGCCCCGTGAGTGACGCCTGCCAAGCCCTTGAGCACCAAAAAATATCCGACTATCCGGGCAAGAAACCGAAAGTCAGCAAGCCCACCCGCCGCACCATCATGCTGGTGGTTAAAACCCGAGCAGGTGAAATTAGGCTCGCGCAGCGTCCGCCGGAAGGCATCTGGGGCGGTCTTTACAGCTTTCCCGAGCTCAACCAAGAAGAACTCGATGCACTCGCGCCGCAGCTGCCGAGCCCACCTCGCGCGCTCGAAACCTTAAAACACAGCTTTACCCACTTCCATCTGCTGATCGAGCCCATGTTGGTTGAGATCGAAGCCATTGAGGATATTCCTAGAATTCATCACGAGGCTTGGCTCTCTGAAGATAACAGCGAAGCCTTCGGTCTCTGCCGGCCCGCTCAAAAAATCATTCAGACCCTGCTGGGGTAACGCGCGCACCCATGCCATAATTTAGTTCGATAAAGGATTCCCTATGACCACCACCGTATTTTGCAAACTCCTTCAAAAAGACTTACCCAAATTGGCCGCGCCGCCGTTTCCTGGCGAGAAGGGGAGCGAGATCTTCGAGCACTTTTCTGAGGAAGCTTGGCAGCAATGGCAAGCCCGTCAAACCATGCTGATTAATGAAAAGCACCTCAACATGATGGATAAAACGCACCGCCGCTATTTAACCGAGCAGCGAGACCGGTTTCTGAACGGCGAGGCTGCAGACGAGGCTGACGGCTTTGTTGAAGTCGAATCGAATCAGCCTTAAATCACGTAACGGTCATTGGCAGCTCGGACGGTAATGTCGCTGATGACAACCCCCCAGGGCTGATCAATGGCGTGTAGAATTTCGCGAACCAGCCAAGCCGGGTCGAGCGCCGCATAAGACATACTTTCACTCGAGCCCAGTTCTTGATCGCCCGTTCCCGCGGCGAGGTTGCCCATTGTCGCCATATAGCTGTCGAATTCTGCGCCGAGAATGCCCCGGATCGCCTCAGGATTCACGACCCCCTGACTAAGACCCGTTCCCGGCACGCCGGTGGGTCGCACCACGGTCACTTTAATTTTACCCTGTGACTCAAGCCGCAACGATTCTGACAACATGTTTACCGCCGCCTTGGTTGCGCCATAAACTGCACTGCCTGCAACGGCGCTGTTGCCATAAATCGATGACAGGTTCACCACATGACCTCGACCTTGGTCCATCATCAGATCGTGAACCGCAATAATCCCGTTCAACACCCCTTTGATATTAACGTCAATGCAGCGATCCCAAGCAGGACCGGCTGCCTCATGGTCTCGATAGAACGCGAGCGGCATTATGCCGGCGTTGTTCACCATAATATCGACCTTGCCAAATTTCTGAACCGCCGCCGCAGTCGCGGCCTTAAGGTCTGCAAGGCGAGTCACATCTGCCGCAATCGACAGGCAACGCGCAGAAGTTGGCAACACCTTTTGCAGCGCGGCCTCATCCAAGTCCAGCGCCACAACCAACGCACCTCGATCCAAGCAACCGTTTGCCAGGAGCGAGCCAAACCCACCACTCGCGCCAGTAATCATCACAACCCGATCTTCTAAATAACTCATGCTCTGCATCCTCATCGTGACCTGTCTTTAACCCATAGTATACGCGCTCAACGGTGGCTATTTCTGAAAGCCCGACCGGCTGCATTAGGCCTTTATCGGCTCTTCCTTTTAAGACCGCTCAGGCTGTTTTACCCGCTCAGGCTGTTCTAAAAATTTTTTAACACATCACCCGAAAACCCCTCGCCGCGGCTCGAAGAGACTTGAGATGCACGTTGATTATCGAGATTTTTCCTGCCTGAGCTCAAACAATCTGCCCTTTGAAGTGGAGGCCCCTTTTGATGGCGCATCACATTGGCAGGCCCTGCGTGTGACCACAACCTTGCGCCCCAGTTCGACAATCGATTCATGCTTTGGGAAGCCGTTCATAAAAACGGCAATCCCAAAAGGCACCAAGTGCGCCCGTTACCGAATCTGCAAATGCGCTCGATCGTGCCACCACAGCTTCGGCGCTGGCCGATCACCCGTGATCTGTTCTTGTAGCGTCTGAGCATCATACAACCGCCCATTGAGCATCACACGCTCAAGGCTCTGGGTGTTGTGAATATCGTCCAAAGGGTTTGCACTCAGAACCAGAATATCGGCCAGTTTTCCGACAGTTAGCGACCCCAACGACGCCTGCATCCCCAGATAGTGCGCGGGGTTAATCGTTGCAAGCTTTAATGCCGCAAGGGGTGTAAAGCCGCCGCGAACAAAACTCCAGAGCTCCCAGTGGGTTGCAAGGCCCTCACGCTGACCATGCGCGCCGGTATTCACAATAACCCCCTCGTTGGCCAATTGCCGTGCAACGGCTGCCGCATCATCGTCTTTAAAATCCGACTCAGGCGCCATAACGCGCCGCACAGACCGAGCCTGCAATTGATCGGGCGGCACAAAATGACTGAGCAAGGGGTGCTTCCAAACCTCGGTGGTTTGATAGTAATAATCCTCCGACGTTAAGCCACCATAGGTCACGACCAGCGTCGGGGTGTAGCCCGAATTGGACTGCCGCCAAAGCTGAACCACATCGTCATAAATCTTAAGCGTTGGGATGTTGTGCTCAATGCCTGTCGAGCCATCAACAATCAAGTTCATATCCTGGTGAAACAAGGAACCGCCTTCGGCAACCACCAACATGCCCGCTTGCCGAGCCGCTTCAATCACTTGCTGGCGCTGCTCCCGTCGAGGCTGATTATAGTTTTTGATACTGATCGCCCCTTGCGCTTTCAAGCGGTTAACGTGGGTCAGGGCATCGCTTAATGCATCGACCTTGGCAAAGCCGAGACTCTTCGCGCCGTACACCACTTCACCCGTTGAGAAAATTCTGGGCCCCAAGATGCGGCCCGCTTTTTGGTATTCTGCTGCTGCGAAAACC
>JABGWC010000260.1 GCA_018645765.1 Gammaproteobacteria bacterium
AAATCGGCGCCCAATCCGAAAACTGATACAGCGCTTCGGGTTCATCTAGCTTTGGGTCATTCCAATATTGTGCATGCATCGACGCCAAACCCCGAACGGTAAGCGCGGCATCAGCAATTGATAACCCATCGAGCTGACTGACGAATCGCGCACCCATCAGATCTTCAATCAAAATCAGATAATCCCCTTGCCCGGTAACATCCGCGCCACCATAAAAGCGCGGTGGCTGCAGCGGGCACTGTGTTGAAAAAGCATCATAGAATTTGAGCTCGCGCTCATAGGCTAAGAGCCCCTTGCCGGTCGCAAGGTTTGCTGGCCGCAGCGTTGGAAATTTAGCAATGATACTGCCAGGGCCTTGATCCGGCGCATGCCATTCAAGATAGACCCGTACAATGTCACCCAGAAACCCCGCTGTCTCGCCGACCGACTCACACCGGTATCCCGTTATTGCTGGTGTAGCATTTGAGGTCAACGCTTGCGCTGTTAACATCGCATTCAACCAAGGCAACGTGATGTCATTCCCGGATTTTGGATGATGATCTGTCATAAAAATCTCCTTATCTTCACAACCAACAGTTCGTCTTGATAACCCTGACCGCCCCTCATTTTTATCATCGCCGACCCCTGTTTTTCAATCCGTAGCACGATTTTTTGGGTGGTTCCGGTTCTTGTTTGTCCTAACCACCGCGCAACCGCAATCCAGCCTTTTTATAGCAGGCGTCGATCACGGTCAGTTGCTTCACCGCATCTTTTGCATCCGTCCAAAGCGAATGACCACATTGAACCGCGCCTAAAAAAGCATCGAGCTGGTAAGCATAGCTTGCGCGTTGATCAAAGGTTACGCGGCGACTGCCATGGATTCCGGTCACGATGAGTTCATGACCCAGTTGCGGCACCAATGGATTGCGTACCGTCATCCGCCCTTTCGAGCCAACGACCTCGATCACCGCCTTGAAGTCAGCGCCGGCTTGCATACTGCCTTGGATCATCGCAGTTGCGCCATTAGAAAACGAAAAGGTTGCGGTCATTTCAATATCCACCTCTTCAGGATCTGTCACCGCATTGGCACGCATCACCTGTGGCTCAGATTGCATAAGATGCCGGACCCAACTCACGGGATAGCAGCCAATATCCATCAGAACGCCGCCCCCTAGGGCGTAGTTTCGACGAATATCATCGGTGGGAATCGGGCCCTTTACATGAAATAGGGCCTCGAGATGCTCAACAGTACCAATTTCCCCCGAGTGAATAACCTCAATCGCCGCATCAAACAAAGGGTGATAGCGATAATGAAAGGCTTCCATCAGCACACGATTGCTGTGCTTTGCCTGATGCTGCATGCCGAGGGCCTCGGCGGCATTCGATGCGAGGGATTTCTCACACAACACATGTTTACCTGCGGATAGTGCTTTGTTGGTCCACTCAGCGTGCTCGGATATCGGCAAGGCAATATAAACAGCATCGATGACAGGGTCATCCAGCACGGCTTGGTAATCTGGATGAACCTGACCGATCTGATGGGTCTTCGCAAATGCTGCCGCCCGAATAGGATCCCTTGCAGCAATACAATGAACCCGGCTCAAAGGCTCGGCGCTAACCGGCTCAAGTAGCGCCATGGGCGTAATCTTTGCCGCGCCCAATACGCCGAATTTGAACGTCACCCAACCGCCGTCATAAACCGCGCATTCATATGCAGATAAGCGTTTGGGTTAGGATGCTTCGCCCAAATGGCCTGCCATTCTGGTGAGCTTGTCCAAGTTGCATTGGCCTTACGTTCGTCCATGCTCTCCCACTGAATGATCCAGCAGACGTTGGCTTGGCCATGAGGCGAAACCTTTGGGTCGGTGCCGGCAACCTCCGCTTCGATCCCAGCATCCATCCAGAACTCCAAGACGTTTAAATTTGCCTTTAACCAGGGACCGGCAAGGTCCTCGGCCCAGGTTTTGTAGGCGGGGTAATCTGGTTGCGCAATGGTGTAATCTCGGATTTCAAAAATCGGCTGGGTCATGGTTTTGTCTCACTGTTGATTTGCTTAAATGTAGCATGAACGCGAGCCCTTGCGCGCCTCCAGTTACGGCGCAAGGCGCGCAGCTTATCGGCGAAGGGGCCATCGAACATCCAAGGTTGCGACCCGGCTAACGATTGACCGATTTAGCCTGCAGCTGAGGAAACGTTTTTACAGTTACCCGCTGCTCACTATGCGGCGCCGTCCTGACGGTAGTCTGCAGACCTAAGCATCTCCCTCACAAGCCTTGCATCATCGACGCAACGCACCCACATCACCTTTTCTAATCTTGGTATCGGACAGCCCGGTCGAAGCAGAGAAGGCGCTGAAGCGTCGGCGCCCGCAAAGCCCAATCAACGCGTAAGGACATTGCCAATCAGGCGCGGACATGATTAAGTCCAAAGCGACACCACGCGAACCGGACTGATTATCTTGTTGCTGCGCGGGTCGTCTAGCCTACGGCCACTAATAGGAATGCCACCGTGTTTCAACGCCTGTTTTTAAGGAAAACCCCGAACCTGTTTTTTGACGCGCTCGCGCTGGTTGGCTGCCTAATGTTCGGTGTTTTTGTTTTGTGGCACTTCCGCTACTTCACCCTCTTGATTGAATCCGATCGCAGTTATTTGTCCGTTGTTATTTTGACTCTTTATGGTCTCGTAACCACCTACTGGCTCGCGCAATGTCACCGCCTGGGGGCCTTGCAAGCCGCTCTGTCAAAGCTCACGGCCTCCTTAGAAGGCAACAATGATTCCCACCGTGCAACGGTCTACCTTGCTCTCCAACAAAAGATTCTAGGCCTACCCGAGGACCAGGCCCCCAGCAGCCCGCGTTCGGTTGCGAGCCTCGCCGATCATTTACAGAATCCGCATGCCCTGGGTTACTTTGTGAGCGATCTGCTGCTGAAACTGGGTCTTATGGGCACGGTCATTGGCTTTATTTTGATGCTCGGACCCATTGCGGAAATTAAGCAGTTTGAACCGGCTCTGATGCAACAATTGCTCACCGCCATGAGCGGCGGCATGGCGGTTGCTCTGTACACAACGCTGACCGGTTTGGTGACCAGCACCCTGATCAAAAGCCAATACCATCTCGCAGATCATGCGGTGGTGCAGATAATTAACACCTTGGAATGGCTCGAACCCACAGCAGGCTCACAGGATGCGTCACCCCAGCCTTAATCGGCATCATCAGGAAGAGGTTTTCACGGACTTACTGTTCAATGCCCTGCTGGGTTTTGTCTTTATGTTTGCAATGGCCTTTCTGCTGATCAGCGATCCCGAAAAGCAAGGCGATATCGAAACCAAGGCAGAGGTGCTGATTACCGTGCGTTGGGCAGACCAACACCCCGATGACGTTGATGCCATTGTTGAAGACCCCAACGGCGACATTATTTGGTACTACAATCGGGATTCTGGCCTGATGCACTTAGATCGGGATGATCGCGGCGTATTTGCCGACCAAATCGAACGCGGTGGCGAACGTATCATCAATCCCATCAATCAAGAGACCGTCACCCTACGCGGTATTCAGTCGGGCGAATATGTTGTGAACCTTTTGCACTACAAAGCCCATTACCAAGCCCCGTTGCCCGTCACCGTCAAGGTCGAACGCCTGAACCCCCAGGTGAATTTGATCTACTACGGCGAGCATTTTTTAACCGGTGCAGGCCACGAACTCACCGCCATTCGGTTTAGCCTCGATCAGGAAGGCAACGTGGTCGATTTAAACCAACTGCCGAAAGATCTGGTGACACAATCCAAGGCCAAACAGAGATGAGCGGCCAAAGTATTTTAATTATTTGCTACATCACGCTGGCGCTATTAGTGCTGCTGAGCCTCAAGCATTCTAGCCTTGCTCGACCGTTCAAGCTGGGCCTCGTCGTCATCACGAGTGCGTTTTACATGGTCACATGGTTCCACATTTTAGACTTGCTGGGATGGGCAACCCCAGACCCGACGCCAGAAGACTTTCGAGTGCACTGGATTCACATAGAAGAACCGAACAAGGCTCAAGGCGACCCCGGCATCATTTATTACTGGGTCTCGACCTTGGACGATGCAGACCTCGTGAGCAGTCCACCCAGAGCCCATCGAATCCCTTGGACGATTGAGGCAGCAGAAGCCGCGCAAGATGCAAAAAATCGCCTGGATGCCGGTGAGCTGCTGAACGGCCGAATCAGTCACAACGTGCTGGATGGCGAAAAACCAGGGGAGGACGAGCCGCCAGCGGGCGAAGGGCAATCGCCCGAGGGCACTGATAAGGCACGACCCGCCTTTGAGTTCACAACGGTCGCGCCGCCCACACTGCCCGAAAAAACGGTGCCGATTCAATAAGTGCCTGACCAAGGAGCGCCTATTCAAGGACTGCCTATCCAACAACAAAAAAATTTCGAACTTCTTGCCACGCTCAACGGGCCTATGCGTGCGCTTAGTTTTGGGCCTTCCCAACCCTTACATCCCGCGACACCCAACCAGTCATCGGAAAATAGCCACTAGAGGCGCGCTTTTACAGCCTTCGCGCCTCTCGACGGGCAGGCCGCAGAGTACGGCCACGTGTCCTCGCCGCGCCGACTCGGCCAAGCGAGCGACGTCACTGCAGCCCAAGACCTTCCGCGCCACGGTTGCGACGCGCATCGCTGCCGATTCAGGGCTTACAACATTGGCTCCACGGCTAGGGTATACCTGACCAATCTAAAGCACCCATCTTGGCGCGGCAAAACAGGATCTTTCAACGCCACGATCAAGACAGGTCTAGAACACGTCGCCAACCTCATCGTTTAGTTGAGATAGACGACGCTCAAGCGCAATCTAGTCGCTGCCCGTCAGCCAAGTCATTTGCGGCATCTCTTTCTCACCAGCTGCAACCAATCGATCTTCCTCTGCCCGCGCCAAGACATA
>JABGWC010000261.1 GCA_018645765.1 Gammaproteobacteria bacterium
GAAAAACCCAGGAGACCTGAAACAAAAAGCCCCAAAATGGGGCTTTCCTAAAAGTGGTAGCGGGGGCAGGATTTGAACCCGCGACCTACGGGTTATGAGCCCGTCGAGCTACCAGACTGCTCCACCCCGCAACTACAAGGGCCGCCATTATAGGTTTACACGCTACAGCGGTCAACCTATATTAAAGAAACACTGCCCTTTTCGTGTTTCCATGGTACTTTAAATTCAGATGGTGCCGAAGAGAGGACTTGAACCTCCACGGGGTTTCCCCCACTAGCCCCTCAAGCTAGCGTGTCTACCAATTCCACCACTTCGGCTAAACTGTTTATAACTCAGGAATCTCAGATTGATCCTTCCCATCAGAGGTCACTGGCGCCTCGATTGCTTGAACCTGAGGTATCCCTTGATTACTCATCGTTTCAGAGCGCTGCTTGGCAACATAAGCCAATCCAAAACTCGTAATAAAAAAGGCGATTGCGATCCAGGTCGTGAGCCGAGTGAGAAAATTTCCCGCGCCGCCACTGCCAAACACTGTATTCGAGGCACCGCCACCAAATCCAGAGCCCATGTCAGCCCCTTTGCCTTGCTGAATCAATACCAGGCCAATCACAGATAATGCTGCGATCACGTGGATCACTAATACCAATTGCTCAAATAAGTCTAAATCCATCATTGCTCTTCTCAACCTCACGGCTAAACCGTCGCGTTCGCCTCTAAACCAATTCCTTTGGTATCAAAGCATCATACCGATCCAGCGACTTGCTCACAAAGCCGCCTGAATCCAACTGCTTCTAATGATGCCCCCCCAACCAAAACGCCATCGACGTCCGGCATACGCATCAGGGCGCTTGCATTATCCGCGTTTACACTGCCCCCATACAAGACCCTTAGTTCAAGCGCCTTAATATTGCTCCGAGCCGCACGCTTTAACGCCTCATGAACCTCTTGTGCTATCTCTGGCGAGGCTTCTTCGCCGGTGCCAATTGCCCAGACCGGCTCATAAGCCACTACAATCCATTGCGCTAACGCACTTGGGACACCGTTTAACACCGCTAAAAGCTGTCGACTCACAACCTCTAAAGCCTTACCCGCCTTCCGCTCCTGCAAATTTTCGCCGACGCAAACAATAGGGCGAATTCCTAATTCTAAACAGGCCTTGGTCTTTGCAAGCACCAAATCATCCGTTTCCGCAAAGTGTTGCCGACGCTCAGAATGACCCACCAAACACCAACCAACGCCTAACTCGGCCAACATGCCGACACTCACTTCACCCGTATAAGGCCCAGAATCTAACCAGTGGACGTTTTGACCTGCCCATTCAATCGAAGTGTCGGGAAAGCCTTTTGGTAGAGACAAGTACGCAGCTGGTAACGCCAAGACAACCGTTGCCTCGGCTAAACCACCGACTTCCCGAACAACCGTTTTCAATAGCTGTTCTGAGCCGTTCATCTTCCAATTCGCCACCACCAAAGGACCCACTATGGCCACCTCTTTTACCGGCTAACCTTTTTGATCGGCTATTGCCCCTTACACCATAATGTTACATCACCCGCAGACCTGTCTGATGCGGGCGGCGAATGTTAACGAACCTCTGTCTAAGTTTCAATCCTCGCTTGCTGCGACCACTGCGGCGAGTTGCTCGGCGAGACGCCTCACTTGTTGTGCATCCTCTCCCTCAACCATGACCCGAATCAACGGCTCGGTTCCGGAGGGCCTCAATAACACCCGGCCTTTGTCACCTAGCATCGCTTCGACATCACGGACCGCAGATTGAACCATATTATCTTGCATCACCTTCGCGCTGACTGCTCGCACGTTGATCATCACCTGCGGAAATTTTGTCATGGCAGACTTCAGCTCAGCAAGCGTCTTACCTTGATCCGCTATTGCGCGGAGCACCTGCAGTGCCGACACCACGCCGTCGCCAGTTGTCGCCTGATCGAGGCACAGAATATGACCAGAGCCTTCACCACCCAAACGCCAGCCTTCTTGTAGAAGCTTGGCAACAACATAGCGATCCCCGACCTGCGCCCGCGCAAACCCAATGCCACGATCTCTCAACGCAACTTCGAGACCCAAATTACTCATCAGCGTCCCCACAACGCCGCCCGTTAGCAGCCCTAAAGCTTGCTGATGCAGCGCTATGATCAACAACAACTCGTCGCCATCAACGACCTCGCCTTGGTGATCCACCATAACCAGACGATCACCGTCGCCATCCAGCGCAATCCCAAGATCGGCACCTTCTTGAACAACCCGCGCAGCAAGCGCTTCTGGGCTGGTCGCGCCAAAACCCTCATTAATATTCAAACCATCGGGCGAGCAACCAATTGCAATAACCTGCGCGCCCAACTCTTGAAACACTGCTGGCGCAATTTTATAAGTCGCCCCATGCGCGCAATCTACAACCAACTTCAGATGTTTTAGATTCAATGATTGCGGAAAGGTGGTCTTACAAAACTCAATGTAGCGCCCTACCGCATCGTTCATCCGATCGGCTTTACCAAGATCTGCCGAGGCTACCGTCGTCATCGGTTCATCGATTA
>JABGWC010000173.1 GCA_018645765.1 Gammaproteobacteria bacterium
AGGTCCCAGGGGTGGGCGTGATCTTTGGCGCGCTGCTGCAGATCTCGCCGGGTCATATCAAGCCCCGCCGCATAGCCGTAAACAAGATCGATGGCCGCGGTCTCAGAGACCCGAAAACCGCCGGCCCCCAGCGCAACGACCAGCTCCATTTCAAAATGGTAGTTACTGGTTTCAGGGGGGTACACCATGTCCGATCCAGACTCGGCGATCGCGCTGGGGTGCTTATTGAAATAAAACGGTTGGGTGGTGGCCTTATCAACGGTCACGCCCATCTCTGCCGCATGGGCATGGTAATTACGGCCAACACAAAAGATTCGGTGCACAGGAAATCTAGCTTCGCTATTTTGAATGGTCACCGTAACCGGCGGTTGTGCGGTAAAACACAGTCTTTGCGTCATAGGTTAATTCCTCTTGAACCCGCCCTCAGCACCCGCTGTTTGATCCCAACGAACCGTTTGAACCTGCCTTACAGGCTTGGCCTGCTGTTAACAGCCCGCTTAAATACTCGGCGCCAAGCCTAACGCCCTCTACCCCAGCACCTTGTAGCAGGTCAGATTGACGAAAGGCTAGGCCCAGTCAAAACTATTGACGATAGTGCCGCACATAATCCCAATCGTGATATCCCAACACCCGTTCAGCATTAATATCGATACCCCCTCGACGGGTAAATTCGGCTCGCACACCCAGCTTACTGGGCTTGGCTGCCTGATAGAGGTCCATAAACAGGCGTTCGGCAACCTGCTCGGCAAATTCGCCATGTTCTCGATAGCTGAAGAGGTACTGCAATAAGCCTGGCCGGGCCAGTTGTGGGCCGGTCATGCGCAAGATGATCCGCGCAAAGTCAGGCTGGCCCGTCATTGGGCATAAGGATCGAAACAGATCGGAATAATAGGTGACTTCCGCAACCTCTGATGACGCAAGCGATAAGGTGGCCGGGCTGTAACCACCCTCAGGCACGCCGACCGCCTCATCATCTAAACAGTGGGCAGCCCCAAGGCGCGCGCTTAAAACCGAGACCGGTTCTGGGTCGACCGAGCGCACCTGAACAAGCCCCTCACACGCCGCGGTTAAATCCCGTTCAAGACACTCGATTACGGCTTCAAGCCCCTCAAAGCGGGTCCCAGCAAAACTGCCCAAATATAACTTCATCGATTTCGATTCGATAATCGCGCTTGAATTGAACGGGACCTCAATTTGCAGGACATCCGCCGTCGGTTTGCCTTGGGGCGTGAGGTAGGTGAACTCATAGGCATTCCAAAGGTCTCGCCCGGCGAATGGCACGTTGTTTGGCTCGATGCCGTGCTCCGCGCGTTGCGGCTGACGCGCAATGGGAAACAACAATCCCTTGTCATACTGATTGGTATATTCCGTCGTGGCACTACCCAGTTGCATGTGTCCCATAAAGCCCTTCTTGATGGTGTTGTGAATCAATGGCGTTTTAACGCGGCCGGCGCAGCGACGATTTGGCGCAGAGACCGGCCCAGACAGGACAACGACCCTCGAAGTGCGATACCCTTTGCGTCCAATCTAACCCGCATTGTGTGTGTCACTTTATGAATTACCGATCCAGCCTTTTGGCCCCAATCTTTATGTTAGCAAGTTTATCTGCCACGGAGGTTGTCGCCAACCAAAGTCTGGCCTTGGAAGAAGTTGTTGTAACCGCCAATCGAGCCCAAGAGCCTTGGTTGGCCATGACCCGAACGGCAACGGTTGTCAATGCTGAAACCATTGCACAAACCCAAGCCGTACACATTAACGAATTACTGGCCCGAGTCGCAGGGACGTGGATCAGCCGAGGCAACGGCCAAGAGCACTTAACCGCTATTCGATCCCCAGTCCTGACCGGGGCCGGTGGCTGCGGCGCATTTTTAATGAGCCAAGACAGTGTGCCGCTGCGCGCTTCGGGCTTTTGCAACGTGAACGAGCTGTTTGAATCGGTCAGCGAACTGGCAGAGGCCGTTGAAGTGTTAAAAGGACCCGGCGGTGCAACCCACGGCTCCAATGCCCTGCACGGTTTAATCCAGATTCGGATGCCCAACCCTGGCACCGAGCGCAATACCACCCAAATTGAAGCTGGCCCCCATAACTACGCTCGGCTGAAACATTTATCCGTAGAGAAGCAACTCATCATTGGCGTATCTGCAACCTCTGATGACGGCTACAAAGCGGACTCGGGGTATGGTCAGCAAAAACTGATTTTGAAGCATCAACGGGCTATTGGCGACTTTGAGGTGATCAACAGCCTCGCTGTAACCAACTTAAATCAAGAAACTGCAGGC
>JABGWC010000192.1 GCA_018645765.1 Gammaproteobacteria bacterium
CTGCTGTCACGGCGCCGGAGAGATACGCTTTCGACAGAGGCGGGCGCTGATAGGGCAGGGTGGATTCCTCGCCAATGAGTCCGATTTTCCCGTCAAAGCCCTCTTGACGTAAGCTCGCGACGTCTTGGCCGGCCGCTTGGCCACCGCCAATAATCACCATTTGAGTCATGTAATTCGCTCCTGGACAGTTTCTGCAATCGCGAAGGATAACACGCCCTGAAGGCCTGTGTCGGGGGGCGAGAGCCAGGCTTAAATCCGCCGCAGCGTAATAGGGTCTTTCACCAGATATTTGGCGAAGGTAAGGCAACGATTGGGGCGCGCCTGTCCTTACAGTAATCGATTTGACTGCCCGAGACGCCTTGCGCGCGTTATGATTCAGCCTTGAGCAAGGCCAGGCCTGTATGAATATTCTCTTGTTATCGCCCTATGATGCGGTGAGTCACCAGTACTGGCGCCGACAACTCACCGCGGGGTTTCCGGCGCACCACTTTGAGGTTGTGACACTACCAGCCCGGTACTTTGGCTGGCGTGTTCGCGGCAACGCAATGACCTTAGCGGATCGCTTAACGGTAGATCAGGTTGCGCAGGCGGATCTTGTGCTCGCGACTTCGATGACAGACCTTGCAACCTTAAAAGGGCTGGTGCCAGCGATCGCAGGGTTGCCCTGCATTTTATATTTTCATGAAAACCAGTTTGCATTTCCCAGCCGTCAGGCGAGTGACCGGGACGTGGCCGCGCAATTGACGAGTATTTACAGCGCGCTTGCCGCGACCCAGCTGGTCTTTAATTCGGTTTTTAATCGAGATACTTTTTTTGCGGGTGCAAAAGCCTTGCTGAGAAAAATGCCGGATGGTGTCCCCGCTGGAGTGCTTGAGCTGCAGGAGTTGAATGCCCTCGTCCTGCCAGTGCCACTGCCCGACCCGCTCTTCACTAGGACGCCGAGCGTGAGGCGTCCGGACATTGTTTGGAATCATCGTTGGGAACACGATAAGGGTCCAGAGCGGCTCTTGGAAATTGTCCAGGCCTATGTTGCGTCCGGACTGCCCGGTAAATTCCACCTGGTGGGTCAGCAGTTTCGGACGGTACCACCGGCGATCAGTGAAGCGATCGCGCTGCTGAAGGCGCACCAATTGCTGGGAGCGCAAGGATACATCGAAAGCGTTGCGGAGTATCACGCGCTCTTAGCCCAAAGCGAGTTTGTCTTATCAACGGCGGATCATGAGTTTCAAGGTTTGGCTGTGATGGAGGCGATGGCGCTGGGCTGTCTGCCGGTGGTCCCTGACGCCTTGGTTTATCCTGAATATGTCCCGGCAGAAAGTCGCTATACAACGGCTGCCGAGGCTGTGCAGCGCATTTCGCACCCAGCTCGCTACGCGCCCAGCGATTGCGTGGCCCCAATGGCGCTTCAGGCTCAGACCGAATCCTGGCGGGATTTGTTTTTAAGATCGGTGTAAGCCCGCGCCGCGCAACCTTCTTATGGAAGTAAGGCATGCCGTAAAAACCTTTGTTGCACAATCTTGTCTAGCAGGTGACTGATGAGCCGGCGGGCTAAGCGGTAATGATGACCCGAATGGCATCCAGGCGCGGCGAGACCTGCTCTAAAAAAGATAAACCGGCCGCGCGTTTTTCTAGGGTCTGATCGACCTCTTCTTGTGACACTGCCGGATTATGTCGGGCTAAATGAGCAAGCCGATCATGGGCCGCCTCCTGACGCGCGTTGAAGGTTTTGCCCGCCGCTTGTATTTCAACCATGGTTTGCGCCTCAGCCAAGGTACCGGCGAACTGCAGCATGGATTCGATCTGAGCGCGCTGCAATCCAATGAGCTTTGCTAAGGGCTCGGGTTTAGCAGGTAGCGCATCAAGCAGGGGGTCAAAGTCAAAGCGAGGCGTCAGATCAATTGGACCTGGCGCAATGATAAAGCGTAAGAACGGTTGTTCGAGATGCTGCTGGAGCTCCAAGCTAGGGGGCGCGGCGCAGTCTAGGCGGTATAGACATTCAACCAATAGGGTGCCGGCGGGTAGCGCGGGCCGTTTAATGAGGCTGACACACGCATTCCCGATTTGATCGGATAACATTCGGTCGAGCGCTTGGTTTACGAGGGGATGCTCCCAAGTTAGAAACTGTACATCTTCTCTGGCCAGTGCGGTTGCACGATCGAGTGTGTAGGCAATCCCTTCTTCGGCTATTTCCGGGTATTGCAGGTGACCTTGAGACTCCGCGCTCACGGTGCTGCGGGTTTGAAGCAGGGCCGTTGGCTTGACCAGCTGAACCTGACTCGACAAAGGCTCGAGTTCGAGTCCAAAGAAGCTGAAGGAATCACGCAGGTAATTCGACAGGGGTTTTTGCGCCTCTGCGTCAGATAGCGCTTGGGTAATTCGGTCGCCATCCAAAGCGTCAAAGCTTGCGAATTCGAGTAATAAATCCCGTCCTTGCTCAAGTTTGGTTTGCAGGGTGGTGACCAATTGTTGGGTTTCGCTGATCAGTTTTTCCAGCGCCGTTTGATCGGTTGCTAGGGGAAATTGGTGCCGGTGTTGTTGATGCACCTCGGCGCCGGCGGGATTCGGCGCGCGAAACAAATCCAAACCGCGATGAAACCAGGCGAACCGGCGGGCAAGTTCAGAGTCTTGAGGGCAAGGAATGTGAATGGTCACGGGCTCGATCTGACCAATTCGGTCCAATCGTCCGATCCGTTGTTCGATCAGATCGGCTTGATCCGGCAGGTCAAACATGACGAGCTGGTGGGCGAATTGAAAATTACGGCCCTCTGAGCCTATCTCTGAACAGACGAGCACTTGAGCCCCTTGATCGGGATCCGCGAAATACGCCGCTGAACGATCTCGCGCAATCAGGTCAAGGCCTTCATGAAAACAGCTGCTCTTGAGGCCAAGGGCAAGTCTTAGGTGTTTTTCAACCATCAGGGCTGACGCGGCGGTATGACAAATCACCAAGAACTTATCCGAGCTGCTGCCAATCAATTGACCGAGCCAGGTCAGTCTCGGGTCAGTTGCCGTAATCCCGCTCGAATCAAAGCCGTCGCTGCCGGCAGGCAAGCTGGGTAGTTCAGCCGGTCGGACCCGACGCTCGGTCAGACCCAAAACCTGGGCCCGACGGTTGCGAAACATCGCTTGGGCAGGACCATAGTGATCGAGTAATTGATGCAGTAAGGCAGCATCGCTGAGGGTGTTGGGGGCATTAAGGCGTCCGGCCAGAGCATCCCGTGCTGCCGGTGAGGCGGCAGTATCAGCCTGCCAAGTTTGAATCAAGTCGGCAAGTTCTGTGTAACGGGCTTGTTCGAGGAGAAAGTCGTCGAAGCGGTTGAAGCGAATCGGGTCGAGTAATTGGAGTCGACCAAAATGACCCTCAAGACCAAATTGCTCGGGTGTGGCGGACAGCAATAAAAGGCCGCGGGCCTGTTGGGCTAATTCGCTGGCCGCAAGGTAGGCGTCGCTCGGGGCCGCTTGCGTCCACTGCAGGTGATGGGCTTCATCGATAATGATCAGGTCCCAGGGGCAGGCTAGGGCTTGCTCAAGCCGCGAAGGATGATCTAAAAAGAGATCCAAGGTGCTGATGACCAGCTGTTGGGCCTCGAAGGGATTGAGCGCCGATGCGTTGATCGGCGCGTCTTCCAGTTTTGCCTCAGGCTGCTGCCTGGATTGTGTCGCCGGCGGTAAGCCGTGCTCAGCTGATAACGGATCGTGTGCTGTCGTATCTTCATTGATCGGTCCATAGGCATCCTCTGCCGCTGGATCGTCGCCGCTGGATCGATTTTGGTCCTCAATTGCCGCACAACGAGCATCGTCGAGCACCGTAAATTCAAGATTAAATCGACGGATCATC
>JABGWC010000197.1 GCA_018645765.1 Gammaproteobacteria bacterium
GCCTGCAGCAGTTCACGGCACCTTCAACGATCACGTCCTGCATTTCATCCAAGCCCGCAGCAAGCAGTCGCTGGTGATGGCCCGCAGCTGTTCGAAAGCCATCATTGGGCGCCAGGCCATTACGCCACTTCTGGCCCAACCTGAGCGGTTTGGGGTTTGGGGTTTGGGGTTTAGGGTTTGGGGTTTAATCTGTCTGATTCTGGATTTGGGGAGCGCGGTAGACAATGAAAAAGACAGTTCGTGCAACCTGTCATTGCAGCGCCGTTGAACTTGAACTCACCCTTCCCAATGGACTTGAGAAACTCAGACGATGCAATTGCTCAATGTGTAGTCGCCGCAATGCCGTGGTCGCCTCAGTCACCCTTGAAAACTTGAAGATTATAAAAGGCGCAGGCGCATTAAAGACCTACACCTTCAACACGCACGCCGCAAAGCACTACTTCTGCTCAAACTGCGGCATCTACACCCATCACCAAAGACGCTCCGAACCCTCAGAGTACGGTTTTAACATCGCCTGTGTTGAAGGCGTCAAAATTGAAGATTACGCAGCAACCCCCTATTTAGATGGCCGCGACCATCATCCAAAAGATGTCCCGTAACCGCAGGCGTGGCCGAACCACATGCTTGTTTTGCCGTTTTTTGGTCAGAACTTAATCTGACTATCAAGTTGTAAGCGCTGGTAACCCCGCTGCGCGCCATCAGGGTCCGTCTCATTGTTGAAATAGGTCAGTGAGAGCTTCCAAGCTTTGGTGACCGCCCAGCCGCCTTTCAGGATATGACCTTTGATATTGGTGCCGCCGCCACCAAAATCAGAACCCGTCGTTAACCCAAAGACCGCATCGGCTTCTAAGTTTTCATACTGATAACCCAGCTCCCAGGTTCTGGGTTTGCTGGCTTTCCCAATCTTAAAGCCTGCACTCCAGCCCCGGTTTTGCGCGTCCAGCGCTAGATTTTCAACCCCTTCCAAATAAACCGTCAGCGGTTGCTCAAGCCAGCGACCATCCAACATCGCAAAGAATTGAACTTGCTCGTAATCCTGACCGTAGACACAACCCGCTTCCTGGCACAAACTTTGGTTTCCAAAGAAATCATCACCCCCTAAGAAGGCCTCGTGACCGGCCACACCGACGTCATGATATCCGGCGCCCGCAGTCAGATCATAGTCGCCCAGAGACGTCCGCCAACCGGCCTGAACGCCGGCTGCAAACGCTTGATCGCGCTTAGTATCACTTTCTAACCAGTTCACCGCGGCATGACCAAAGAAGCTTTGGTTGGCGTAGCTCAACGCAACGCCTTCCGGATTGTAATCACCATCCCAGAGCAGTTCTGATTTGACTGGCTTAAACCACACGTTTTTAATTTTTCCGGCTTTCAAATTGATGGACTCATTGACCTGCCAAGAGAAGTAAGCCTGATCGAGCCCTAAGCCCTTGGTCGTCCCAGCGGATCCCAACGTTTGATTCGTAGATACCGGATCATCGCTACCGCTTGCGAGGCCAACCACCACGTCTACCGTCTCCGATACGGTGGCTTTCAGGGCGACCCGGGCACGCAATCGGTTGCGTTCTCGGTCATCCTTTTGGTCGATCTCGAAGGATTCGTATCGATACCGAACATCGCCGCGCCACGCCAGCATAGGCCATCCGCCCGAAGCCTTCTTTACCGAGCTCGGCTGTGCCGGGCTCACTTGGGCTTGCGCGCCTCGAAGCGATTGATTGTCCTGCTCGAGCACCTCAATGCGGGCCATTAAACGCGCCAAATCACGCTTAATGGCCGCGAGTTCGCCTGAGTCACTTGCAAAGGACGCGGTCGAGACCAGAATAGAAAGCACCATCAATGTCGAACCAAGCCAGATCTTCATAATCTGTTATTCCTTTTAAAAGTCATTGTTAAACATCATTGTTTATTTCGTATTTAAACCGCGCATCAGGCTTGCCTGGGTTTTTTATCCAGGCCCTTGCGCAAACCGCATTCAGCCACGTGCCCCAACGACCGACTTTAGGACTCAACTAGGACATCGCGAACTGGAGGCAATACTGCAGCCTTACTATTAAGATCTCGTTAATTTTTTATTGGATTTTAGTTAAGTCTTTTTTCATCCGATTTTTAAGAAATCTTTGCCAAAACTTTACATTACCA
>JABGWC010000267.1 GCA_018645765.1 Gammaproteobacteria bacterium
CCTCTCGGGCTAAGTCGTCTCCAAAAGACCGCGGCCGCGCCAGTAGGCAAACGCCAGGCAAACAATCATAGCGCTCGCAACTGTTAGCCAGACCGCGGCGGCACCCGCCGTTTGATACAGATAGCCGCCGCCGAGGCTCGCAATCGCCGCGACAACCAGACCGACGGCGCCGAACAAGCCTTGCCCGGCAGCCAGAGCGGCCTCACCGCTGGCTTTGCCAACCGCGAGCTGGGTGGCGGGCATGCTCACCGCATCTGCGATCGCGTGGATGACCAAAGGCAAACAGATCCACCAAATGGAATCGATAAAAGCGTAACTGGTGATCATCATGACAGCCAGGCCTAGGGACTTGGTTAACAGCCGTAGCACATTGTGTTGACTGGCATAGCGACCCGCATAGGGTGCAACTAGAATCATGGGTAGGGTAAACAGGCTTAAGGTCACGCCAATATACAGTTGGCTGGCGCCCAGATCAGAGATGAACAGCGCCCACAGGGCATCAAACGCGCCAACGGCTAGGTAAAAGGCAACCCCCAAGGCGATGCAGCTTTGCATTGCCGGTCTTTTCAGGAGCGCGCGCATGGGCTTTTCTAAGGGTGCTTCGCTGCCGGGAATGGTGACGCGGAGCACAAAGGGAACAACCGCGAGTAAGACGGCGGTCAGACAAAAAAATGGCAGCGTGATCCCACCCAGTTCGAAGAGTACCGATGCCAGGATCGGGCCAACCAGAAATCCAACCATCTCCCAGGCCGCGAGTCGGCCCAGCATTTCGCCGGCTTTAGCGGGGTTGATCACAAAGGCCAAGCGGCGCATCGCGGGCCGGACGGCGCCTGCACCAAAACCCAAGAGTACCCGCGAGAGAATCCAAGCTGTGAGTGAATCGGCCACACACATCCAGCCGGCGCCGATAATGCTGACGGCCATGCCGATCTTCATGAGGCTTGCGCCCTGGCCGGTATCGGCCAGCCGAGATAACGTGATCTGGGCGAAAAAACCGGCTAAAAAAGCGGACGCCGTGATGGCGCCAACTTCGAATTCTGTAAAGCCGAAAATCGCGCGCAACTGCGCAAGCAGGGTAAAAATGGCCGCATAACCGCCCATGAGTACGGTGCTGAGAATATAAAGTGCGCGCAAAGTGACTCCCTTGAATACCGCGCCATCAAAATGCCGGGCGAACTTTCTGTAGCGCTATTGTAAAGCAGTCGCGGAGGCGGTGCTCTTATAGAATTGAGGTGGGTAAGCACTTTTTTTGCGGGCAATTTTGCCTGGCTCACGCTGGGCTTATAAATCGGACGAAGATTTTATTTGACGCGCTGGCCTCAAGCAGGGACTATCTACAGGTGCAGTGCAGTTACATCGAAAAGGAGACGGCATGTCGGTTAAATTTAAGAGTTTTACGGAGAGCACCAAAGAAGATTGGGAGGCCATGGGCGCGTATAACCGCGAGCATGAAGAACACCGCTCGGTCGCGGTTCTGAATCATTTAAAACTACTGGACACCCCGTGCGGCTTTCCAGTTACCCGTTTTCAACATTCTTTGCAGTCGGCAGAACTCGCAGCAGAGGCGGGTGAGGATGAGGAGTACGTGGTCTGCGCGCTGCTGCACGATATTGGCGACACTTTAGGCACGGTCAATCATCCGGATGTTGCAGCCGCCATCCTCGAGCCGTTTGTCTCCGAGGAAAATCTGTGGATGGTGAAGCATCACGGTATCTTCCAAGGCTTAAACTTTTTTCATCATATCGGCTTAGATCCGAATATGCGGGATGCGTACAAAGATAGTCCGCACTTTGAGCGCACGGCGCACTTTATTGCAGCCTACGATAACGTGGCCTTTGACTATGAAAAACCCGATTTGTCGTTGGATTTGTTCGAGCCGATGGTGCGCCGGGTGTTCTCGAAAGTGCAGCGCAGCGTGTACACTCGGAAACAAACGGCCTAAGTCAAGCCGTTATCTGGGCGCGCGACCCGCGCGCGCCTAACCCAACTAACCCGCTTTAAGCGGGTACTACCACCTTCGCCGGTCGCTTGCCGTTTTGGCCGTACAAATTAACCTGTAAGCTCGAAATCGCGTGGACCAAGGGGTTCGGTGCAATGGTTTGTTTACCGGTCCAGGCGATGTTCGGAAAGCGATCAAAAATTCGCTCGAAAGCCATTCGCAGTTGCATTTTAGCAATGCGCGCTCCAAGACACTTGTGCACACCGTGGCCGAAGGCAATGTGCTTATCCACATTGTCCCGATGCAGGTTAAAGGTGTCGGGGTCGGGGAAAATGTCGGGGTCACGGTTGGCGGCGCCATACCACAGCACCACTTTTTCATCTTTGGCGATGCGTTGACCGTTGAGTTCGGTGTCTTCGCTCGCTGTCCGACGCATGTGCATCACCGGTGACACCATTCGCAAAGCCTCTTCCGACATTTGTGGGATGAGGCTTGGATCCTTCAGCACCATCGCGCGCTGATCTGGAAACTCGGTCATCAAACGAATCGTGCCGGACAGAGAGTTTCGGGACGTGTCATTGCCGGCAAAGATAATCAACAGCCAAGAGCCGTCGAGAAATGGTTGTGGTAGCAGTTCTCCGTCCAATTTCGAGCGGGCGATCACGCTTAAAAGGTCGTTGCGCGGGTTGGCGCGTCGGTCCTGCATCACTGCCTCGCCATAGCTGAACATGTTGGTAACGATCGAATTAAAACGAAAGGGGAATAGGGGTTCTGAGAAAAACGTCTGCCACGGATTGGTCAAAAATTGTGCGGCCATTTCCAAATGGTGCATCCAGACTTTGACCTTGGGTCGGTCCTGCTCATCAATGCCCAGCATCTCGCACAGGGTGAACAACGGCAGCTCTTCAGAAAAGAGCTTGACGAAATCAACCACCGGGCCTTGTTTCTCCATTTCATCCAGCAAAGCATCGATTTTAAGGCCAACCTTGTCTCGGATGGTGTCGACGTAGCCCGGAAAGAAAAACTCACTTTGTTGCATGCGCATTTCACGGTGCAAGGGTTCATCGAGGTTGATCAGGGAGTTGTAGGCCGCCGGCACCAATTTTTCAGGGCGCCAATGCTTACGCTCAGGCACGCCCATATTGATGCTGCCGCGCTGTGAGGAGAAAACCTTGTGGGCGAGTTCTGCGGCTTTGATGTCTTCGTATTTTGTAACCGACCAAAAGCCTGAGAGATTTTTGTCGGTTTTGGTCCACATCACCGGGGCTTCTTGCCGCATTCGATGATACGCATCATAGGGGTGGCCTTGGGTCCACGCGGCAGGATCCCAAAACCGAAAGCCGTCGATCATGGGATAAATCGGGTCATAGGTTGCAGTCTGTTGTCCAGAATCAATTAGAATTTCGTCGCTGATCAGGTTCACATGGGGCTCCGAGGGTAAGGGCGTAGGTTCAGCGTCTATGATCCTTGAAACGAATGAGCCGAGCAATGCCTGATCGCGTC
>JABGWC010000266.1 GCA_018645765.1 Gammaproteobacteria bacterium
ACCGAGGTGCGATAGCGGTATCTCAGGAAAGTCGGTTTTGAGATAGCCCACGCTTTTAGCAATGCCGGACATTTTAACGAGCGAGCGACCCGCCAACGCCAAATGGCGATCGGTTTCGACGCAGGCTTGTCCTATAGACTGGAGCCGCGCGATGTTGCTGGCAAAGCAGCCAATAATGACCCGGCCGGTGGCTGCGCCTATGGCCTTTTTAAGACCGGCCTTAATCGACTGCTCTGATTTAGAATGACCGCGTTTTAGGGCATTGGTGGAATCAACAACGAGGGCATCCAGGGGCGGGAGATTGTCCGCACTAAAACGGTTTGATTCGAAAGCGGGACCAATGACGGGCGCAGGATCGATTTTCCAGTCAGCGGTGTGCAGAATGTTGCCCGCTTTAGTTTCGATGAGCAGCGCATGGGTCTCTGGCGTTGAATGGGTAATGGGCAGCCAGGTGACTCTAAAAGGGCCAATTTGGCGGGTGCTGTAACTGTCCATGACCTGAATCTTTGGTGCCAGCGCCGCGCCTTGAAATTTTTGTCGAATCACGCCTGCGGTGAAGGCGGTGGTGTAAATCGGTTTGGGAAATCGCTTGTACAAGTGCGGAAGGGCGCCGATGTGATCTTCATGGGCGTGGGTTGCGATGATGCCGACAAGACTCTGTAGCGCTTGCGGGGCCCCGTCCGGGTCTGGCATTTCGATCTGATTGTCACCGCTTGCCTGGCGCTCAAACGTAATGCCGCAGTCAACCATCAGCCAGGAATCATCGTGACCGAAGAGATTGAGGTTCATGCCGATTTCACCGGACCCACCAAGGGGCAGAAACCACAATTCCTGATCTGTGGGCTGCCGAAATTTCACGGTGACTTCTGGCACGACAAGCAGGTGTAAAGGCGACGTGAGGCCATTGTGGAACGCTGGATCGGTTGTGCGCATTGATAGCAAGGCAAGCCGGCACGGTCGAAGACCCAAAATCGTGATTGCTCAAAATCTGCGCCCGCCTTTTGAAGCCTGTCCACACGCCGCGTATTCAGGGTGATGCCGCCAGTTTCATAACTTTGTTGGCTTGTCTTCAGGGTTTGCCGAGCCAGTCGAGCAAGGTGCTTAAGGTTCAGTTGGTTGGGTTTGCACTGGCCATTAACCCCCGCGCGGAACAAAATTTCACTGCGTAAATAATTGCCAACGCCGGCAAGAAAGCGCTGGTCCAAATAGAGTTTTCCAAGGCTTTGATTTTGAAATCTTGCGGATTGCAGACGCGCAACGAGGGTTGCTGGCGTAAGGATTGGGTCTAAGATGTCCGGCCCCAAACGGCTGAGGAAAGGATGCTGCGCAACGTTTTGGGTCTGCCAAAGGCTGATATCCGTTGCGCTGTAGAGTCGAATGCAGCGGTCTCGATGGCCCAATTCGAGCCGCAGTGCCCGTCCTGGCAGGAGTGGGTCGTTTGGGCGCGCCACTTGCCAGAGCCCGTAAAGCTGATTGTGCGAGTACACCGTCCAGCCATTATCAAAATCGGTTAGAAGCGCCTTGCCGTGGGTTCGAAAGGCCTTGATGCGCTGCCCTCGGAAGCGCGGCCCGAAGGGCCTCAGACGATGATAGGGCAGTCGTACGTGATCGATCGACAGGCCGGCAATGGCGTCGCTCAGCGCGTCCGCTGCACGTCTTATTTCGGGGCCTTCTGGCACAGATGCACTCCGCTGAAACTGATGGTGTTACGTAGATTGCGGATTTTCGATTACAAGCCCAAAAGAGCGGCTTGTGCCAATAAGGGGGCTGCGAGCTTGATCGAGGCCTGGTCTACCATGACGCCATCAACGCTTACCGCGCCCAGACCTTGGGCTAACGCCGCCTCATAAGCTGTGCGTTGCGCCCGTGCTTGTGCCACGGCTTCCAAACTGGGACTGAAACACGTTGTGATGGGCGCAATTTGATCGGGATGGATCGCCCATTTGCCGGTCATCCCGAGACACTTGGCTGCGGTGCAGTCGGCCGCATGCCCGGTGGCGTCCTTAAAATTTGCATAGGGTCCATCAACCGGTTCGAGGCCGTGGGCGCGCGCCGCCATAATGAGTTGATACCGCGGGTAATGCCAGAGATCGCCGGCGTACCCGCCCTGATCACCAATATTTAGGGTGTCAATTCTCTGACTTGCGGCAAAATCACCCATGCCGAAGATCAAGGTTTCAAGCCGTTCGCAGGCGGTCGCGATGTCGCCAACATTGAGCATGCCAGTTGCATCTTCAACCAGCGCCTCAAGGCCGGTGGCCCGGTCAAGACCTCGGCGCGCCTCGATTTGAATCAACAATTGATCCACAAAAAGGAGATCCGAGCTGCGTTGAGTTTTCGGTAGGATTAAGGTTTGGGGCCTTGCGCTAGGCGCGCCATCATGATCAAGGAGATGCAGAATATCTTGATAGCAGTGCTCGCTGGATAGTGCGTTTATTCGGACTGAAACTGTCGGCGCGCGCCAAGTCTCCTGCTGCAGCAGGTGCGCAACGAGGTTGCGGGCGTTTTCTTTTTCTGAGGGCGCGACGGCATCCTCTAGATCGATAATGACGACGTCGACGTCAAGCTTTGTGCTTTTAAGCAGCATTTTTTCGTTGCTGCCGGGAACGCTGATGTGACAACGGCGGAGTCGATGGGTCATGGCGGGGGTCCTAAAAGTCTTGCACCCAATATAACCTATTCAGTGCCAGAAAATGCGCTTGAGTCGCTGTCGTCGCTTTATGAACAAGTATGATCGTTTAAGTGGGCTGGCAGTCATAGTACAATTTGAAGGCTAGACGTAAAAGATAGGACGAAGCATGAGTGAGCGAGTAGATGTTGCAGGTTTAAGCGTTGCGAAAGAATTACATGCATTCGTTGAAAATGACGTATTGCCAGGTCTTGCCATTGCGCCCAGTGATTTTTGGCGGGGTTTTGCGAGTTTGTTAGAGGTTTTTTCCCCTAGAAATAAAGCACTCCTAGCCGTCAGAGATGATCTGCAGGGCAAGATTGATACGTGGCATCAGGCGCACGCGGGTCAGTCGATCGATGTCGCGCAATATGAGGCGTTTCTGAAAAGTATTGGTTACTTATTACCCGAAGTTGATGACTTCGAAATTACAACGCAAAACGTCGATCCTGAGATCGCGACCATCGCCGGTCCACAATTGGTGGTTCCGATTATGAATGCACGATTTGCCTTAAACGCGGCGAACGCGCGGTGGGGCAGCCTGTTCGATGCGCTGTACGGCACGGATGTGATCGAAGAATCCCCAGGTTATGAGAAAGGCCGAAGCTATAACGAAAAACGTGGTGAGCGTGTGATCGCCTATGCTTCTGAGGTTTTAGATCGCTATGCGCCACTCGATGGAACGCGCCACAGTAGTGTGTTGGGCTATCGCATTGAGGCAGGTCAGCTGGTTGCAGATAGCGAGGGGGGCGTGGTGGCTCATCTGGCAACGCCCGCGCAATTCCGTGGCTTCCAAGGTGATGCGAGCCAGCCGTCCGCAATCTTACTAGCGAATCATAATCTGCACCTCGAAATTCAAGTCGATCGCATGGATAGTGTCGGCGGGACCCATAAGGCCGGCGTCAAAGACGTTTTGCTGGAATCGGCGATTTCAACCATCCAAGACTGCGAAGATTCTGTAGCAGCGGTTGATGCAGCCGATAAAACGTTGGTTTATCAAAATTGGTTGGGTTTGATGCGGGGCGATCTGGAAGAGTCTTTTGAGAAGAGCGGTCAGACCCTAACGCGATCCTTGAGCCCAGATCGAGCGTACCGTGATCCCCAGGGCGAGGCCTTTATGCTGCCGGGTCGCAGTATGCTGCTGATTCGAAACGTGGGTCACTTAATGACAACGGATGCGGTCTTGGATACAGCCGGGCACGAGGTGCCAGAAGGCATCCTCGATGGCTATATGACCAGCACGATCGCGTTGTTTGACGTCTTGGGCAAGAGCCGGGTTCAAAACAGTCGGTGTGGTTCCGTTTATATCGTCAAGCCAAAAATGCATGGTCCGGATGAAGTCCGATTTACGGTGGATTTGTTTGCGGCGATCGAAGAGCAGCTGAAGTTACCTCAAAACACCCTAAAGATCGGGATCATGGATGAGGAGCGTCGTACGACGCTGAACCTAAAAGCCTGCATTTATGAAGCTAAAGAGCGGGTCATTTTTATTAACACCGGATTTTTAGATCGTACAGGGGACGAAATCCATACCAGTATGGAAGCCGGGCCCGTCGTCCGAAAAACCTTGATGAAGCAGCAACCCTGGATTCTTGCCTACGAAGATTGGAATGTTGATACGGGTTTGGCGGCTGGTTTTTTGGGCCGCGCTCAGATTGGGAAGGGAATGTGGGCCATGCCGGATGAAATGGCGCAGATGATGACGGCTAAAATTAACCCTCCCTCGGCGGGCGCGAATTGTGCCTGGGTACCCTCGCCAACGGCTGCTACCTTGCACGCGATGCACTACCACGACGTGAATGTTCCAGGCAAGCAACAGGAACTGACCGGCGCTGCGCGCGCGACACTCTCTGAACTGATGACCTTGCCGCTCCTGCACGGAGAGAATTTGTCTGTTGATGAGATTAACGAAGAACTTGAAAATAATGTTCAGGGTATTCTGGGTTATGTCGTCCGGTGGATTGATCAAGGAATCGGCTGCTCGAAAGTACCGGATGTTCATGATGTTGGCCTGATGGAAGATCGTGCAACCTTAAGGATTTCATCACAACACATTGCCAATTGGTTGCGTCATGGGTTGTGTAGTGCCGCACAAGTATCAGCCGTCCTGGAAAAAATGGCAGTGATTGTTGATGCTCAAAACGCATCAGATGCGGCGTACAGGCCGATGGCGCCAATCTTTTCTGACTCGGTGGCTTTTCAGGCCGCCTCAGATTTGATCTTTAAAGGGGTAGCGCAGCCAAATGGCTATACCGAACCCGTACTGCATGCTCGGCGCCGCGAGGCAAAGCGAAAGTACGGTCTGTAAGATTGATTGCCTGATTGCCCACGTGCTTGCGGCACGGAATCGCAGCGCCGTAGGCGAATTACTGAACTGCGCCTGCCGTTGACCGGTTAGGCTCGCTGCATCCCCTGCGCTGTGTTGCTGAATGCGATCGACGGGCATTGCCTCTGAGGGTCGGCAAGTTTTGCCAGAAACATCAAAAACCGTCAAAAAAACGTCAACCGGCGCTAGTTGCTTCAGGAGCTTGGGTGTGACCTTGGGCAAGGATTTTATTTTCAAAAAAGCCAGCACCGGTGAAATGATTAGTCAATGTTATGAGCGCGGCCTGCCGCTGGGGCGGGCGCAAACGCTTTAGCATCAGCCATGGTTTAGGCAAGTAGCGCGCCGCCGTCAATGTCGATCACGACACCGGTCATATAATGGTTCGCCATGGCAAGGATCAATGCCTCTGCAACCTCTTCGGGCAAGCCGACTCGGCCAAGGGGCATGCCCTTGCCGATCGCTGCCATTGTGGCGGATTTTTTATCCCCAAAGTGGTCAAACATGGGGGTATCAATGATGCCTGGCGCCACGGCATTAACCCGTCTCGGTGCCAGCTCTTTCGCAAGCGCGCGGACGAGGCCCTCGACGGCGCAACCGGTACAAGAAACGGAGATCATGCCAGGATTACAGCGTCTTGCTGGCGTACCCGAAACAAGGGTGATTGATGCGTTTTCGGAAAGAAAGGGTACGCCTGTGCGAACAACGTGGGTGTACCCCCAAAACTTATCAAAGGCTGCTCTAAATTGATCATCGGTTTGGTCCATAAAGGGCGCCGTAGTTCGAGTCGCCCCAGTCGCCGCGCCAACAAGATGATCGATAGGACCCACTGAGGCAAACAGGGCTTTTAAGCCATCGGGGTCATGCGTGTCGACTTGTGAGAATCGAATCAAAGGGTGCAGGGCTGCTGCTTGCGAGATCTTTTCCTGGGTTCGGCTAGCTGCCCAAACGTTTGCCCCGGCCGCTTGTGCCATGACGCCTGTAGCCAGACCAATGCCCGAGGTGCCACCGATAATAACGACGTTTTTTCCATGCAGTGACATAAGACGGTCCTCTCAATTAAATGATTGGAGACGATAACAGCTTAATTGCAGATTTGGCAAAGCAAGGCCTGGCCTGCATGACCTGCGTGAGGTAACACAAGATAATGGCGCGGCAAGTAGTATAAGTAACGGATTGGTTTGATCGAGGCTTAGCGGCGCGGGATGAGTCCGATCGGTATCAAGTGAGCGGGGCTGATAGCGTATGAAGACCGGTACATAAAGCGGCTGTCGAACGTCTAGAGACTTGAGGCGGTTCACACTTTAAGTCTGTTACTAGCGGGTCAATGCGCGAGGTCAATACCCGCCTATTGGTTTGCCTCACAGTACCTTTTATTGAAGCCAGTTAGACTGCGATCTCGACATCCGAACAGGTAATAATCAATACAGATCAGCGCACGGACTTCGAATACCCGCGGGTCTATGTAAGCGTACAAAAAAATGCCTGCTGGTAATGAGGTGCTCCTAGATTTCTCCGGTTTTAATAACGCTTAGGCGAATTTAATCATTCTAAATTTTGTCTTTATTCGGATGCTGGATTGGCTAGTCACAATGCGCGCTATCTGAACGAGATTTAGGAGTGGTCCATGAAACGTAAATTTGTTGCAGTCACTAGCGCCGCATTAGAATTAACGCGGGTTCCAACCATCTTTGTCGTTGCCATACCGTTTTTCATTTGAGGCTTTATAGCGCTACTTTGCTCATACCCGTCTCTCCTTGTTTTCAAAATTGCCAAGCAAAGCCTCTGCAAATCTAGGGGGATCTCAGAAGGCGCTCAGGATCCGGTTTATAGGCGCGAGATAACCCATGGGATATGCCGAATGTTGACATTGCGAGCAACGCGCCATCTGTTTAGATCGGACGATGGTGATATAGACGCTTGCGGCGATTTAATGCTCGCTAAGAGCGTGGCAATCTAAGGCGCGATAAGCTCGCCTGCCCCGGATCTTGAGTCGGGGCTTGCGCCAGAAAATAAAGTCAGCACACTGGATGACATATTTCGAATAGGGCTTAAGATTAGCATCAGTCGGATTGGCGCTGGTTGGATTGATGGCGTTGGTTGGCGTGAGCCATAAGGTTGCAGCGCAGGGGGTGCAGCGAGAACCGGAACAGCTTTTGCTTTGCACGATGCACTGCAGGGTTTTTGCAATTAAAAAGTGGGTTTTGGTTATCGGGTCGAACGTCAGAGTGTTTCAGGCAAGCAGAGGGTGATGTTGATGGCTAGACAATACTTAAAAGGGACCGTTAAGTTTTTGATGCGTCGTGCAGGACTGCTCGTGCTTGTGTGGGGCAGCGGCGCAACGGCCGCGGATCCCGTCCGAGTCATCATGCAGACGACACAAGGCGCCATCACAATTGAGCTTGACGTTCATGCAGCGCCCGCAACGGTTGCAAACTTTTTGACGTATGTTGATCAATCGGATTACGACAACACGATTTTTCATCGAGTGATTGAGGGCTTCATGATCCAGGGTGGTGGGCATTATCGTGACTTGTCCGAAAGCCCTTCGGGTCCGAGTCTTCGAAACGAAGCAGACAATGGGTTGCGAAATGAAGTCGGCACGATTGCGATGGCTAGGATGGCTGAAATTGATAGCGCCACCAATCAGTTCTTTATCAATGTTGCGGACAATAGGCGTTTAGATCACCAGGGCGATAGCTGCAGTCGCGAGGAAGAGGCCGCCGCTGCGGCACGAGCCGAGCGTGGGCTATTCAAGCCAAAACGGTGTAAAAGTTTCGGTTACGCGGTGTTCGGTCGTGTCGTTGATGGCTTGTCAGTGGTGAAAGCGATTGAGCAGGTTGCAACGGTCACGCAAGCTGATTTTTTTGATGTCCCAAAAGATCCCATCACCATTCTCTCAATTAGGCGATTACCATGATGATAGACGTAAAACAGGTCCTGTGGAGCGGCTCTGGCTCGCTCGCGGCGTTGCTGCTTGGCTTGATCTGTGGGCAGGCCTTAGGGGCAACACAGCCCGAGAATGGTGCTCGCGAAGTTCTTGAGGCACCAAAGCTCGTGGTGGTCATTGCGATTGACCAGTTGCGGCGGGATCGCTTGTTTGAATCGAGCGAGGCTGGATTGGGACGGCTCAAACAAGCTGGGCGGGTTTTCACAGAGGCCCAATTGGCCCATGGGATTACGACAACCTGCCCTGGGCATGCCGCGATCTTGACGGGATTAAACCCCGTCGGTCATGGCTTGCCGAGTAACTCGTTTTTAGATCGCGCAACGGGCGAGGTTCAGTATTGTGTTGGCTCGGATGACCCGTCGCACCAAGTCCTCGGCGGCTCAAAGGGTCGCAGTCCGAGCAATCTTCGGGCGGACACCTTGGGGGATTGGTTGAAGGCTAAAAATCCGGAGCATCGCGTCTTTGCCGTTTCGGCGAAGGATCGTGCCGCGATTACGCTCGCGGGGGTAAACCCGGATGGGGTGTATTGGTATGACGCAGCGCAAGGGTTGTTCACAACCAGTGGCTATTACCAGGATCAGTTGCCAGCGTACCTTTTGGCGTTTAATGGTCAGGACCCCGCCGATGACGGGTTTATGCGAGGGTTTCCGGAGCGCTGGACGCATTCTGCCGATGGCGTGCGCGCCGACGATTATGAGGGTGAAGATACTCGGTATGAAAATGTGAGTGGGCACCCGCTCATGGAAGGCACGTTTGAAGACATTGCAAAACAGGTTTACGCGTCACCCTTTATCGATGAAGCCACGATGGCGTTGGCGCAGTTGATGGTGGTTGAAGAGGCCATAGGCCAAGGCCCTGTATTGGATCTGTTATCAATCAGTCTGTCTGCCACCGATACAGTGGGTCACTTGTATGGGCCCAGAAGTGCCGAGGCCGCCGATGCGCTTGCTCGAGTGGATGGCATGCTTGGAGCGTTTTTTAGCGTGCTCGATGAGCGGCTAGGCGCCGATAACTATTGGGTGGTATTGACGGCAGACCATGGCGTGGCGGAATTGCCGGAGTGGACTGATGAGATGAAGACGCTTAGCTGCGCCTCTGATACCGGTAGACTGACGCCGGAGGCGCTTTATTTTGGGTTAAATTGGCATCTCTACAAGACCTTTACCTGGCCATTTGGGGATCCAAGACGTTTGCTTTCTCTTGAAGGGGGGCATCTGTATGTTCCGGAAGCGGGCTTGTCAGAATTTGGATTAACCCGGGCCGCGGTGGTGACCGAGATGATTACCTATCTTGAATCAAAGCCAGAAATCGAAAAAGCCTGGCGGGTCGAGGCGCTGGCTAACGCTTCGGGTGAGCTGGCAGAGTCTATGCAGCGCAGCATCGTATTGGATCGGATGGGGGACGTTCTGGTTCAAATGGGTGAAGGCTGCCTGGTGGACGAATTGGGTACAACCCATGGCTCGCCGCACAACTATGATCGGGATATTCCAATCGTGTTTTATGGTGCAGGGATTGAGCCTGGCAAGGTTCCTGGGTCCGCCCATAGCATCGATATCGCAGCAACGCTTGCGCATTATCTGGGCGTTGAACCGAGCACGCCACTCGATGGCGTTGTGCTGGACCTAACGGGGGAATCACGACGCCAATCTGAGCGTATGGAATAGGCCAGCGCGAGCGGTCTAGACAGACTCGCACGCGCGGAGGATGATGGCTTGATCGCTCAAAAATTGGGGCTATCAAAGCTTTGATTCATTAAAGAGGAGGCAAACCGATGCAGGTTCAATCGCTAACCCCGCATTTAGGGGCCATTGTGCAGGAGATTGACTTATCCGAACCTATGAGCGAGACGGCCTTTCAGGCGCTCAAGGCGGTTTATTTGGACTATTCGGTACTGGTGTTTCCAGATCAGGCGTTATCCCAGGCGCAGCATAAAGCCTTTGCGGGCCGTTTTGGCGCGTTGCACACCCACCCGATGCATGCTCGACAGCAGAAAGGCGATCCGCACATTTTACGAGTCGCAACCAATGCCGAGTCAGCCTACACCGCAGGCGAAGGCTGGCATACCGATGTGACGTGCGATGCGCTACCGCCACAATGCTCTCTACTGTATGTCACAGAGACCCCCGGCAATGGTGGCGGGGACACGATGTTTGCTGATATGTATTTGGCTTTTGAATTGCTCTCGGATCCGATGAAGCAGTTTTTATCCGGGCTCACCGCGGTGCACGATGGTGCTTTGCCTTATGTCGGCGCTTATAAATCGGTGGCGCCAGAGGGTGGCTATCCTAGGAATGAGCATCCAGTCATTGTTCAGCACCCTGAGACCGGTCGAGCGGTGCTCTATGTGAACAGCGGTTTTACCAGTCGAATTAGGGGCTTGAGCGCCCGAGAGAGCGACGCGCTGTTGCAGTTCCTATTTCGTCATATCGACAGTACGCCAAAGTTAACAGCACGAGTTTCCTGGTCGCCCAATACTTTGGTGCTCTGGGATAATCGCTGCACCCAGCATCATTCGGTATGGGACTACTATCCGGGCAGCCGCTATGGCGAGCGGGTATCGGTGATTGCACAGGAGAGGCCGTTAGCTTTTAAGGAGTTGTTTGACGCGGCCGGATAACGTCTGAAAGCCCTCTCAGAAGGCGGCGTAAAATTGGCAGCCTGTTGACAGGATGCGGGTGCCGGATTTCCAAGGTCTCGGCCCCGAACCGTCAGGGCAACGCAATCCCTTTAAATCAATGGGTAAGCTTTGTTTGAAGGCGCAGGCTGATCGGCCTGAAGCACGTTCTTAGGTTAAATGGCATCACCGAAACCGATTCGGTGAAAGCCTTCGTTGAGATAAGGCTCTGATTGTTTTACGCGTCCAGAAGCCCGTAGACCCTTGCCGCAGTGCCATAAAACAACTGGTCTTTGACGTCGAGTGAGTAGTCTTTTGCAATTTTCTTCAACCCGTTATACAGCGTGTTGTAGCTGATAGAGCGCTTGTCGACTGGGAAATTACTCTCAAACATACAGCGGGCTGGACCAAAGCAGTTGATCATATGGTGATAATACCGAGCTTGAGCCGAGACAAATTCGTCACTGCTGGCAGGTCGGTCGCGTTCACTCCAGCCAAAGCCATTGTCTGGCATGGCGAGGCCGCCAAGCTTGGCGACGACATTGGGGCAGGTTTCAGCTAAAACAGCCATGTCCCGCTGCCATTGCGCAAAAATTGCCTCGCGTTGATGTTTGAAGGGTCCAACGCCAAGGGGGGTACCGAAATGATCCAGAACCATCAACGTCTCAGGGCACGCCTGCGCAAGGGCTATAAAATCTTGGTTTTGATAATGATAATGCCAGGTATCGAAGGTTAAGTTTTGTCTTCCAAGTTCCTGTACGCCGCGTCGATAATCTGGATCCTGA
>JABGWC010000328.1 GCA_018645765.1 Gammaproteobacteria bacterium
ATTCGTGCTCTAAATCCGTGGGTGCGCTTTCTCTTAATAACACTCGGTTGAAAGGTACGCTTCATTGTTTTGATCCCACATGACTTTGGACGCGCGATTCTAAAGACTCTCGTTGATCCAGTCAACGCGTTTGTAGAATTGCCGATCGATGCAGATTGAATTGAACACGCCGTAATATAAGTCTTTAGTTATATATATAATTTATTATTGTTGTTTTTATTAGGGCGCACTTTCTTGTGGATAGGCCTTTTTTTAATCGATATAACAGGTGGTTACGCGAAGCACCACTGGGTGGATAACCTGTGCGCTATTGCTGCATAGCGTGTGCGCAGAAAAGGGATGAAAGTGTAGGTTATCCACATAGTGATGTCGGGGTTTTCGCAAGATCCTATTCACTGACAGGCTACCCACAAGTTATCCACAGGTTTTGCAATAAACCGTTGAATTAATATCAGTTTTTTAGTGGAAAAAAGGTTTTGCCTCTGGTCATGGTTCCGAGTTTAGGGTTAGTATCTGTTTTCGGTTCCTGATAAGCAATTTTGGATAACATCGCGTTTTAGCATGGCCAAATTATTGGAAAACCTAAATTAGGACGGGTTGAGTAAGTCCTATTTCGACGGGCGATAAGAGTAGTAATGTTGTGGTGTCTTCAATTTGGCAAAATTGTTTATCGCGCTTAGAAACTGAGCTGACTGCTCAGCAATACAATACTTGGATTAAACCCTTGCAACTCGTTGGCACAACGGACGACGGTGTGGTCTATGCACCGAACAAGTACATCCTTGATACAGTTGAACGGCAGTTTTTGGTCCGGATCAAGGCAGTATTGCTTGAATCCGGTATGCAAACGGTTGCGCTGAAAATTGGAAGTCAGCGGGGGGAAAACCGGTCCGAGACCAGGCCCAGTGCACCAAAAGCAGCTCGGCAAAATAGTTTTTCCGAGCGAGAAGCGTTTTATCCACTTCTTGAACTCAATAAATCGTTTACCTTTGACTCTTTTGTCGGCGGGCGTTCGAATGAGATGGCCAGAGCCGCGGCGATTCAGGTCTCAGAAAACGTGGGCGGATCATCTTACAACCCATTGTTGTTGTACGGCGGGGTTGGTTTAGGCAAAACCCACTTAATGCATGCGGTTGGCAACGCGATTGCGGACCGTCATCCTGAATTAAAAGTCGCGTATATGTATTCCCAACGCTTCATGGAAGATATGGTCCGGGCAATTGAGCACGGTGCTATGTCTGAATTCACCCAATATTACCGCTCGGTTGATGTGTTGCTAATGGATGATATTCAATTTTTAGCAAAAGGATCAAAAAGCCAAGAAGAATTTTTTCATGTTTTCAATCGGTTACAGGAAGATGGGCGGCAAATCGTGTTGACGTGTGACCGGTATCCTAAAGAAATCCAAGGCCTTGAAGAGCGCTTGGAGAGCCGGTTTGTGTGGGGTATGACCGCGGCGGTTGAGCCGCCAGAGTTGGAAACGAGGGTGGCGATATTATTAAAAAAAGCAGAACGTGAGGCCGTTTATATCCCCTCTGATGCGGCGTTTTTTATAGCAGAACGGGTTCGATCGAATGTCCGGGAGCTAGAAGGTGCCTTACGGCGGGTCATTGCCAATGCTCGGTTTGCAGGTCGTCCGATTTCAATTGACCAGGTTAAATCTGCATTGAGAGATTTGATTGCGATCCAGGCGCGTCAGGTTGGTATCGATAATATCCAGAAAACGGTTGCCGACTATTACAAGCTCCGAATGAGTGATCTGCTTTCTAAGAAGCGGAATCGTTCCTTAGCGAGGCCGCGACAAGTTGCAATGGCACTGTCAAAGGAACTGACAAACCATAGTTTGCCCGAAATTGGCGATGCGTTCGGCGGCAGGGACCATACAACCGTACTGCATGCTTGTCGAAAAGTTGAAGAATTGAGGGAAATGAACCCAGAAATTAAAGACGACTATCGGAATCTGCGCCGGATATTAACGAGCTAGAGGCGTTGTCGGTCGTTGAATCGGGCGCTGAGAGACGCGTAGGTTAGAGGAATCTGGGTCCTTCAAGGTTTGGGATCGATGGTAAACTGAGACAAAGGCTGTGCGCCGCTTTGCGCGGTGCAGCGGCTGGAAAAGATTAAAAGACAAATCCGTCCGGACAAATGTGGGCGTATAATTGTGTCAAATAAAGAGCATTGTTATGAAATTCTCCCTGAATCGATCAGATTTACTCGAGCCATTGTCGAAAGTCGTGAGCGTGCTTGAAAAACGCCAAACGCTGCCGATCTTATCGCATGTTCTGGTTGTCGTGAATCAGCAAGGCATTACGCTCACGGCCACCGATCAAGAAGTTGAACTGCAGACTCAGATTGGGTTTGGCGGCGATAGCCTGAACATTGAGACAGAAGGTCACTGCGCTTTGCCAGGTCGCAAGCTCCTGGAAATCTGTAAGCATTTGCCTGCAGATGCTCGCTTGGATTTTAAACGACGCGATAAACATGTTGTGTTGAGTAGTGGCGCGTTCGAATCCCAGTTTTCAACACTGCCCGCTGAAGATTTTCCAAATATTGATGGTCAAGGCCAAGCAATACAGTCTTTTCGCATCGAAACGCAACCGTTTCGTCAAATGTTGTCGAAAACCGTTTTTGCCATGGCGCAGCAAGATGTTCGGTATTTCTTTAATGGCATGCTGTTTGAGCTGAGCGATGGTGCGGTACGTTTGGTGGCAACCAATGGCCAAAGGTTGGCTGTTGTGACCAGACCGGTTCAGCATGATGGTGTGTTACAAGGCAGGCCGATCGTTCCAAGAAAAGGCGTTTTGGAATTGGTTAAGTTGTTGGACGAGGTGGATACCGAGGTGACATTATCGTTTACAGAAAATTGTCTGCTTGTTGAAATGACCGGGTGTCGGTTTCTGTCTAAGTTGATTGATGGTGAGTACCCAGATTACGAGAAAGCGATTCCAACAGGATCTGACAAATATTTTTCCTGTGACCGTCAGGCGTTTCGAGAAGCATTGGTTCGGACGGCGGTGATGTCAAATGAGGTTTATAAGAACGTAAAGTTATCGCTTGTGTCAGGACGTTTGTCTTTATTCACCAATAATCCACTACAAGAACAGGCTGAAGAAACCCTGGCCGTGACGTATGAGGGCGATGACTTAGAGATTGGGTTCAATGTACACTTCCTGATCGAGGCTTTGAATGCTGTGGGGAGTGACGTTGTACAGGTTGCACTGTCAGGACAAACAAGTCCCTGTTTGATAACGGACCCCGAAGAGGATCACGCACAGTTTGTTATTAGTCCAATGGTAATCTAGTTTTTTTTGATAGTAAGTACTTACAAAATTAGAGAATCAAAAGAACGCTTTCGAAGCTTTTATGATATGGACGTTTTTAAATACTAGCCCCCTAAGTTAAGGATTGAGCTATGAAGTTTTCAATCAGTCGAGAAACGTTATTGCGGCCGCTGCAGCAGGTAGCAGGGGTCGTCGAGCGCCGTCAAACGTTGCCTATTTTGTCCAATATCTTATTGCGTGTTGAGGGCTCTCGGCTTTCGATGACGGGAACAGATCTTGAAGTTGAGATGGTCGGACAACTGAACGCCTCGGTCGAATTAGAAGGTGAAGTGACGGTGCCAGCGCGAAAGTTTGTCGATATTTGTCGTGAGCTGCCGGATAACGCTGAGATCGATATCACGTTGAAAGAGGATCGACTTGAGATTCGGTCCGGGCGTTTTCGATCGAACTTATCAACTTTGCCGGCAATTGATTTCCCCGCCGTCGAGACATCGAGTGCAGATAGCCAAGTATCAATCCAAGCTGAGATTATGAAACAACTCCTGGATCTAACCGCCTTTGCTATGGCGCAACAAGACGTTCGGTATTTCTTAAATGGCATGCTGGTTGAACAGGGTTTTGGCGCGATTAGATGTGTTGCCACTGACGGCCATCGGCTGGCATCAAATTATCATCAGTTGGGCGAGCGAACGGATGAACCCGCATCGCAAGTGATTGTGCCGCGCAAAGGGGTGTTAGAGCTGCAGCGTTTGCTCAATGATTGTGATGAGGATGTGTCTTTGGCTTTTGGGGCGAATCATCTGCGATTATCCACGGGGCCTTTCCAATTAACGACCAAATTGGTTGATGGTCGATTTCCAGATTATGAGCGCGTGATCCCTAGAAATGGTGATAAACAGATTGTTGCGAACAAACAAGATTTGCGGCGGGCATTGAATCGAACGGCGATTCTATCGAACGAAAAATTTCGAGGCATTCGGGTTAACTTCAGTGACGGTCTGATTACGCTCAGTACGAATAACCCAGAACAAGAAGATGCGGAAGAAACGTTGCCCGTCGATTATGCCGGCACGCCGTTAGAAATTGGGTTTAATGTTGGGTATTTACTGGATGTGTTAAACGTGATCCGAGGGGAAACCGTCAAAATTACGGTCTTTGATGGTAACAGTAGCGCGTTGATCGAAGATCCCGCCGTAGAAAATGCCCTCTACGTGATCATGCCGATGAAGCTATGAGTCTAAGCCAGCTGGAGGTTCTCAGTTTTCGGAACATACAGCAGGCAACGTTAACGCCGAGTTTGGGTGTCAATGGGTTTTATGGGGACAATGGCAGTGGTAAAACCAGCTTGTTGGAAACCATTTATTTTTTGGGCCATTTTAGGTCATTCCGCGCTCAGCACGCCGCCTCGGTAATTGGGGATGATTCGGAGTTTGCATTGGTTCGAGGACGAACCAATGGCGGGGATCAGTTGGCGGTTCAGCGGGGCCGTAGCAAGCGCCATCAATTACGACTTAATCAAGAGCCCATTGTTCGGAGCAGTGCCTTGGCGGCGGTATTGCCGACGATGGTGTTTGACCCCAACACCATTCAGCTGGTTTTGGGTGAGCCGGAACGACGACGACGGTTCTTAAACTGGGGATTGTTTCACGTGAAACCTCAGTTCTCGGAAGAGTGGCGGGCTTGTGCGCGGGCGTTGCATCAACGGAATCAACTGTTAAAGCTTGGCCGATCAAATGATGCACTGAGCGACTGGACGCGCGTTTTGGCGACTCATAGCGAGGTGATCGACGGTTATCGTGAGACCTATTATCAGCAGCTCCGTCTTGAGTTCCTCAGATTAATTAATTTACTTGGGCGTTTCGATGGTTTAAAGCTTGAGTACCGCCGTGGCTGGCCGCCAGAGATGTCGTTGGCGGAAGCCTTGCAGGCGGATCTGGCAACGGATCTTAGGAGAGGGTTTTCGCAAAAAGGCTTGCATCGGTCAGATTTGCGATTGTCGGTGGGCGGCCGTTCCGTGATAGAGCACTACAGTCGAGGTGAGGCAAAAATGTTGGCTTGGGCACTTAGTTTAGCGCAATTGAGTTGTTTGCCGGGTGCGGTGCGGCAAAAGACGATTTTATTGGTTGATGACCCGGTGGCCGAAATAGACGGCGATCACGGGCAGCTCATCTCAAGGTGCTTAACTGAAAACGGCCCGCAAATTTTTACGACCAGCACGGACCCAGAAGCTTTAAAGCAATTTTGGGGGGATAAATTAAACCGGCTGTTTCACGTGAAACAGGGTATAATTCGGGATACTGGAGGGGACCACTATGAGTGACGAACGGACTTACGATTCTAGCAGTATTAAGGTTTTGAAAGGCCTTGAAGCGGTCCGCAAGCGGCCTGGGATGTATATCGGCGATACGGACGACGGCACTGGATTGCACCATATGGTTCAGGAGTTGGTCGATAACTCGATTGATGAAGCGTTAGAGGGACATTGTTCCAGCATTGATGTCATTATTCACCCGGATCAATCGGTAACGGTTTCGGACGATGGACGAGGAATCCCAACGGATTATCATGAAGGGGAAGGTAAATCTGCTGCTGAAGTGATTATGACGGTGCTTCACGCTGGTGGTAAATTCGATGAGAGTAGCTACAAGGTTTCCGGTGGCTTACATGGTGTTGGGGTATCCGTGGTTAATGCCTTGTCTTCCGAGTTAACGCTCACCATTTGGCGTGGCGGGGAGGTCTGGGAACAGGTTTATCACCATGGTGAGCCTCAAACACCCCTAAGGGTTGTTGGGAAAACCGAGCGGACTGGGACCCGTTGCCGATTTAGACCATCAGAAGACACCTTTTCAAATATTGAATTTCACTACGATATCCTCGCGAAACGGTTACGAGAGCTTTCTTTTTTAAACTCAGGCGTTGGGATTCAGTTAACCGATGAGCGGACGGGACGAACAGAAGCCTTTAAGTACGAAGGCGGCGTTCGGTCATTTGTTGAGTATTTAAACCACAATAAGACGGTACTCAGCCAAATTTTTCATTTTAAAGCCGACCGCGAAGACGGTATCGGTGTTGAAGTTGCTTTGCAGTGGAATGATTCCTACCAAGAAACCTTGTTGGCTTATACGAATAATATCCCCCAGACCGATGGGGGAACGCATTTACAGGGTTTCCGGACTGCGCTGACCCGTTCACTGAATACCTATATTGAAAAGGAAGGGCTGGGGAAGAAGGCGCAGGTTAATACAACGGGTGATGACGCTCGAGAAGGCCTGACCGCAATTATTTCGGTCAAAGTACCGGATCCCAAGTTTTCATCTCAAACGAAAGAGAAATTGGTCTCCTCGGAAGTCAAAACCGCGGTCGAACAGGAAATGAGTCAGTCCTTCACGGATTTTCTCCTTGAGAACCCACAAGAAGCGAAATCGATCGTTCAAAAGATGATTGATGCAGCAAGAGCCCGTGAGGCGGCGCGAAAAGCGCGAGAGATGACGCGTCGAAAGGGGGCGCTTGATATTGCGGGATTGCCAGGCAAGCTAACGGATTGCCAAGAAAAAGACCCCGCTAAGTCTGAAATCTTTTTGGTAGAGGGTGATTCTGCCGGTGGTTCGGCCAAGCAAGGCCGAGATCGTAAATACCAAGCGATTTTGCCTTTAAAGGGTAAGATCTTGAATGTTGAAAAAGCTCGATTCGATAAAATGTTGTCCTCGGCCGAGGTCGGCAATTTGATCACAGCACTCGGCTGCGGTATTGGGCGGCAGGAGTTTGACCCGGATAAACTTCGGTACCATAAAATAATCATCATGACAGATGCAGACGTTGATGGTGCGCATATTAAAACGCTGCTATTGACCTTCTTTTTCAGGCATATGCCCGAGTTAATTGAGCGCGGTCATGTTTTGATTGCGCAGCCTCCTTTGTACAAGGTCAAGCGCGGTCGGCAGGAGCGTTATATTAAGGATGATGCTGAGCTCAATCAGTTTGTGCTGGAACTCGCGCTCGATGACGCCAGTTTGGTGCCGGCATCACTCGATACACCGATGGCAACAGAAGACTTTAGTGCTTTGGCCCACGAATATTTCGCAGTCCAAGAAAAAATGCGGCGTCTAGAACGACTCTATCCGTTGGCGGTGCTCGGTAGCATGCAGTATGTCGACCGACTGGATGTCGCAGAGTTGAAAACGGAAGCGTTTGTGCGAGCTTATACCGTTGCGCTAGCGGCTGAGTTGGCGCGGCTCCAAAATGCTCAGACGCAATATGAAACCGATCTGCTAGAAGATAGCGAACGCGGAATTTTTTATCCTGTGGTGAATGTCATCAGCCATGGCTTCAAGCGGACCTATGAGTTCACCCATGACTTTTTTGCTTCGGCAGACTATCGAGATCTAGCCTTGTTTGGCGAACGCATGAAGGCCCTAGTGCCAACAGGCAGCTTGGTTCAAAAAGGAGAGCGTTCCCAGGCAATCGATCGGTTAAGCCAGGCATTGGATTGGCTGCAGAAAGAGGCAACGCGCGGTCAATCTCGCCAACGCTTTAAAGGCCTTGGAGAGATGAACGCGGATCAGTTGTGGGAAACTACGATGGATCCCAATTTCCGAACCATGCTGCGGGTTAGTATCGAAGATGCGATCTCAGCCGATCAGATCTTTAATACGCTGATGGGTGACCAGGTCGAGCCTCGCCGAGAATTTATTGAGGCCAATGCGATGGCCGTTGCCAACCTGGATGTCTAAACAAAACCGAATGGTTTGAGTCTTGTTTCTGAAGGCGCATGCCGGCGGCGGATTATTGCAACAGATTAAAAGCGGCAATATCGGTTAACGCGCGGTTTAGGTGGTTCAGCGTGTTGAGGCGGTTTTCGCGTATTGTTAGATTTTCATCCATAACCATCACTTCTTTGAAATACGAATCGATGGTCTCGGCGCTGTGAGCGACCTTCGCGAGCCGGATGTCGATCGATTCGTTCTGAACGGCGTCAAGGGACGCAATGCACTTGATCAGCTGAGCTTCAACGGGGACGTTGAAGTGTTTTGGATTGACGTCTCCCGTGGCAATGGGGCCGGCCTTATCAATAATATTTTGCACCCGTTTTTGTGCTTTGATCACCAAGGTGCTCGCGTCGGTTTCTCGAAAACGATCAAGACTTTTAATGTCAAGCGATGCAGTCCATAAATTATGGATGCCGCTCGGTCGCGCCCGGATTGCTCGGATACTGTCCCATTTAGCGCCGCGTTCCGTTAACAAATTTTCAAATCTATCGAGGATATAAGCCATAACGGGCGCGGTTTCACAATTTACCGTGTGTAGTTGAGCAGACGCCTCGAGTAAAGCCATAAGATTTAGATCGATCGGTACCTCGATACAGATTCGAACCACTGCCAACGATTGCCGTCTTAACGCAAAAGGGTCTTTGCTGCCAGTAGGCGGCTGCCCAATGCCAAACAAGCCGACGAGGGTATCAATGCGATCGGCAATCGCAACCGCACAAGCGGTCATGCTGCTCGGCAATTGGTCGCCCGAAAATCGGGGTAAATAATGCGCCAAAATACTGTCCGCGATGACAGAAGACTCTCCTTGCGCTTGAGCATAGTAGCTTCCCATGATGCCTTGCAATTCTGGAAACTCACCGACCATGAGGGAAATAAGGTCTGTTTTTGCCAGCAATCCAGCGCGTGCTGCTTCGGCCTCGTTGCTGCCTAGGCGTTTTGCAATAATGCCTGCTAAAGCGCTGATCCGGCGCGCTTTATCGCCAAAGGAACCGAGCTCATTCTGAAAAACCACCTGATTAAGTTGCGCAAGAGCGTCCTCGAGGGGTTTCTGAAGGTCCTTGTTATAAAAGAATTGGGCATCTGTGAGCCTCGGCCGAATGACGCGCTCATTGCCAGCGACCACTTGCTCAGGTTGCAGGCTTTCTAAATTGGCGACAGTCAGAAAACTTGGTTGAAGCTGACCCGCTGCATCCCGCAAGTGAAAATAGCGCTGGTGTTCTCGCATAGCGGAAATGAGAGCTTCCTCTGGAACCGCTAAGAACGCGGGATCAAAATCACCACTCAAAACGTGGGGCCACTCTGTCAATGCAGTGACTTCTTCGAGTAAGGCCGGGTCATCAGAGGCGATCGCATCTCTTGCTGAGGCGGCGTTATTCAGTTGTTCATTAATCAAGGCTTGCCGCTTTTCAAAGCCTGCAATAACGAACCCGGCTTCAAGCTTTGCTTCATATTGGTCGGCATGGCTGAGCAGAATTGGTGCGTCGCCGTACATCGCGCGATGACCATAGGTGCTTGCACTGGCTGTTCTGCCATGGAACGCACAATTGAGTAGCTCTTTTCCAAAGAGCGCAACCAGCCAGCGAACAGGGCGTACAAATTCCGTGCGGTAACTCTGCCAGCGCATCCGCTTTGCAATTGGCAAGGTTGCGGTGGCTTCAATCAGCATCGCCTGAATTTCTGAGCTCAGCGTTGCGCCGGCCTGGGTAGAACGGTAAACGACCCAGGCACCTTTCTCTGTTTCTTCTTGTTCCAGTAAATTTGGATCTGTAATCCCGCAGGACTTCAAAAACCCGCTTAATGCCTTGGTTGGTTGACCGTTGCTGTCGAAGGCAGCGCTCAGCTTGGGGCCCTTTTTTTGGATTCTTTGCTCAGGCTGAACGTCTTCGCAGGCTGCAATGCGTACGGCAAGACGACGGGGTGTTGCGAACGCCGTAACGTCGCCATAGTTGAACTGGCGATCATCCAAGGCCTTCTTAAGGTTCTCGGCAAAGGCCGTTTTTAGGGCCATCAGGCTTTTGGGCGGTAGCTCTTCGGTCCCGATTTCAAGTAGCAAGGTTTCATGAGGCATCGGGTAGTCCTTTTAAAACAAAGGCGCGATCGCTGTCAGATGCAAGCGGGAACCCGGCTGCTCGTCGAGTTTCGAAGTAGGATGCGCCGACACCCCGTGCCAAGGTGCGAACTCTCAAAATAAATCGTTGCCGCTCTGTGACGGAAATTGCGGATCGAGCATCCAACAGGTTGAAACAGTGCGAGGCTTTCATGACGTACTCATAGGCTGGCAGCGGTAAGCCGGCACCCAAAAACCGATTGGCCTCGGCTTCAAAATAGTCGAATTGTTGAAACAGGCCATCGATATCAGCTAGATCAAAGTTAAAAGCAGACATCTCGACTTCGTATTGATGGAAAATATCAGCATAGCTGACGGGTTGGCCTTGACCATTGTCGGACCAAACCAGCTGTTGGAAGTCCTCAACACCTTGCAGATACAGCGACAATCGTTCCAAGCCGTAGGTGATCTCGCCCATGACGGGAAAGCATTCCAAACCAGCAACTTGTTGGAAATACGTAAATTGAGTGATTTCCATACCATCCATCCACACTTCCCACCCAAGCCCCCAAGCCCCGAGGGTGGGTGACTCCCAGTTGTCTTCAACGAAGCGAATATCATGAACAGCGGGGTCTATCCCAAGATGAACCAATGACTCAAGGTACAACTCTTGAAAATTTTCGGGATTGGGCTTCATAACGACCTGAAATTGGTAGTAGTACTGATAACGATTCGGATTCTCACCATAGCGACCATCGGTTGGCCGTCTGCAGGGTTGAACATACGCCGCAGACCAGCGCTCTGGCCCGATTGCCCTTAAAAAGGTCGCGGGGTGGAAAGTTCCCGCGCCGACTTCCATATCATAAGGTTGCATCAGCACGCAGCCCTTAGCCGCCCAGAATTGCTGTAGGGTCAGAATCAGATCTTGAAAGGTATCAACTTTGGGCATGGTCTTTATTAACTAGGAAAAAACGAAATTATACAGGAAGTCTCAGCTGACAGTCTGCCTCTGTTATAACCGGTCTTTGATGTTTTCGGCTGCCTTGACGAAAGGCGGTACCGCAAGTGCGCGTGAGACAGTAATAAACCGGCTTATCTTGGTGCATCAAACAATCCGCCGCGAGGCTTTAGTTTGGGAGGATTGTTGGTCTTAGTACTGTAAACTCAGCGTTCGGCCTTTTAGGGATGGGTTGCTTCGTGTACTTGTTGATACGGATGATTGGATTACTGCCTCGACCATTGCTGCAAGTTCTGGGACGGCTGTTTGG
>JABGWC010000269.1 GCA_018645765.1 Gammaproteobacteria bacterium
CAAAACCAGCGTGGTACCAAAATCAGCATTCAAATCGAACAGCAGGTCTATTATTTTGGCGCCCGTCTTAGCATCGAGATTACCGGTGGGCTCATCCGCAAACAGAATCTTAGGATTGGACGCAAAAGCGCGCGCAATTGCCACCCGCTGCTGCTCACCGCCGGAGAGTTGTCGGGGGTAATGCTGAAGGCGATGCCCCAGGCCCACTCGATCCAGCAGCTTTTTAGCATTGTCCTCAGCCTGGGGGTCGCTCCGAAGCTCGCCCGGCAACATGACGTTTTCAAGCGCCGTTAAGCTACTGAGTAACTGGAACGTTTGAAACACGAAACCAACCATCTCCCCGCGAAGTTTTGCGCGTTGCGCCTCACTCATCATGGTGATGTCTTGATCCCCACCGAGCACAATCGTGCCCTCGCTTGGCGAATCAAGTCCCGCCAGCAAACTGAGTAAGGTGGTTTTGCCCGACCCGGACGCCCCAACAATTGCGACCGATTCCCCTTGGTTGATTTCCAGCGTAATCCCTTCCAAAATCACCAGCGCGCCCTCACTGGTCTCTACAACTTTGCAAACGTCGTTCGTCTTAATCATACCCATCGTTTCCGTACTTCAGTCTTCGTTGAAAGCCATCCATGATCGCATGCGACGGGATCAATTACTTCTTTTGATCTTCCTCGCCTTCGCTCAATATACGCAGGGTGCTGAAAACCGATCGATCCTGATTTATGGTGACAGCGTCAGTGCGGGCTATGGCATGACCCAACCCGAGAGCTGGCCTGCCTTACTGGCGTCGGATCTCGCCTTCAGTCAGCCGTCGGTGTCTTTCACAAATGCCAGCGTGAGCGGCGAGACAACCACGGGCGGACTGAACCGCTTCAAAAAAGCCCTTGAAATTCACGCACCCGATCTCGTCATACTCGAGCTTGGCGGCAACGACGGTTTACGCGGCTATCCGATCTCGAAGATTCAAGCCAACCTTGGGAACATGATTGCCTTGTGTCAAAAACAAGGCATTGAGATTCTTCTGATTGGGATGGTCTTGCCCCCGAACTATGGTCGCCGCTACACCGAAGCCTTTGTCGGCATTTATAGCACTCTAGCGGCAGAATTTAACCTTGCGGGCTTTTTACCGCATTTACTCAGTGGCATTGCCACCGACCCTAACCTCCTCCAACGCGATGGCATCCACCCCACGGTTGCAGCGCAACCGCTCATCAAGGAACAGATCAAGCCGCTGATCCTCAACTGGTTAAAATCCGATTAGATAACAAGCGCTTAAAGCGAGCGATGCATTACACAAGCAATGCTTTGCGGGCCCGCCAATCCGGCATAAATTCGGCAAGATAGGCATAAAATGCTGGGGTATGATCAAAGTGCTTGAGGTGACAAAGCTCGTGCAAAATGACGTAATCGATCGCTTTAATGTCCTGCGTAATCAGCCACAAATTGAGCGTGATGACGCCGGACTGGCTACAACTGCCCCATTTAGCTTTCATTTTTCTAACCTTCAGACTGGACGCCGTTTGTAAGCCGAAGCAGTCAACCAAAGCCGACAATCGCTGATTAAATATGAGCTCTGCTTGAGTGCGATACCAATCCTCAAGCCGCTTTTGAATTTGTGTCGGATCATCCGGCGCGGCGCGAACTAAAAGCGCTGAATTTCGAAGTTGGGCTTTGCTCTGCAGATCCTGACACGTCTCTAGCTGATACAGCTGTCCTAAAAAATAGTGCGCGGCACCCTCGGCATATTGGGGTCTCGGACGCCCGACGCGATCTTTCATTCGAGCGATCGTACGCAAGATCCAATCTTGGTGCGCCAGGATAAACGCCTCGGCAGTCCGCTGCGCACATCGCGCGGGAATTCGACATTGAACCTCGCCATCCGTCTCAACCACCAACGCCAAACGTTTGCGCTTTCGACGAACCACCACCACTTCAACTAAGCCTGCGTTACCCGAAATCCAAACGGACGGGTTCGTCGTTGCCACCAACGGACTCACTTGGCGGCATCAACCGTGCGGCCCCCACCCAAACAATTGGGCGACAACGGCGCAGCTTCACCTTTTTGTATCCATTCGTTCTGGGAGTAAGTGTGCATGGACAAGGCATGAATTTGACCGTTCAATTGTGTAGCCAAAGCCCGGTTAACCCGCTGATGCCGTTGAATGAGCCGTTGATCGACAAAACTTGCCGACACCACCACCACTTTAAAATGACTCTCCGAGCCCGGCGGTACGTTATGCTGATGACTTTCGTTGGTGACCACCAAATAGCTCGGGTCAAAAATCGCCGAAAGCGCATCATAAATCGACTGCTGTATCACGCCCGCCATCAATCAACCTTTCTCTTTGAGTTCCATGACACCGTCCCAATCCTGCGGTGGCGGCGTCAATACAAACGCCTCACATCGCGCGAGGTGGGTTAGTGACGGTCCGTCATCTGGCATCAGATCAACGCACGCTTGGAAGGCCGCTTTGGCATCCACGAAGTTTCGATCTCGAATCAATTGCAGCCCACCGTGATAGCGATCCACGACATCGGCAAGCACACCAGTAGTTTGATTCTTTCGATTCAATAGCTGATAAACCCGAATCGGATCGGCTTTGCCGACCACTCGAATGATGTCAAGTTCACGGACATCAACATCGTCGGCGCATTGCAAATAGGTTGCCTCTGAGATCATCAGGTCCGACCGAAACGCTTTATTTGCGCCTTCAAGTCGGGCGGCAAGGTTTACGGCATCCCCCATGATCGTATAGTTAATCCGTTGGCTAGAGCCCATATTCCCGACGACCATTCGCCCGGTATTCACCCCCATCCTAACCGCGACCTTTGGTAATCCTTGTGCCATCCACTGATCCCGTAGATCGCCCAGCGCGTGGTTCATATCAATACTGGCGAAACAGGCTTGACGGGCGTGGGCCGGCTGGTCAATCGGCGCCCCCCAAAAAGCGATGATCGCGTCCCCCTCAAACTTATCGATGGTGCCGTCTGACGCAATGATCACATCACACATTGCCGTCAGATATTCATTGAGCAAGCCGACCAACTGCGTTGGCGTCATGCCTTCTGAAAAGGTCGAAAACCCCGCAATATCCGAAAAATAGGCGGTCATTTCTCGCTCTTCACCACCGAGGGTCAATTTATCTGGGTCTTTCACCAGATCCGCCACGACCGTCGGCGACAAATACTGCCCAAAAGCATCTTTGATATAGGCTTTTTGACCCATCTCGTTCAAATAAAACCGTCCGTTCACTAGAATCACAGACAGCACTAAGGCAATGATATTTGGGACCATAGACACAATCAGACCCTGCATGGCGTAGGCCCAAAAACAAAACCCAATAAACACGACCGCGCCAAGCAAGCTGATCCCATTGCGAATCAAGGGTGCCGCAATAAAAGAGGTCCCTAAAATGACGATCAACAATAATGCCGCAACCATCGCTTCTACCGCCAGCGACGCCGCGCGCAACGGCCCGCCCTTCAAAAGGGTTCCAATCTCGCTCGCGATGATATTCACTCCGAAGACATTCCCAGCGGGCGTCTCAAATTGGTCGTGGGCCACTTCGGCGACTTCACCGATCAATACAATTTTACCGTTTACAAGATATGAAAGGTCTTCTAATTCCTCCTCATCCACAAACAGGATGTCCCCTGCGGCGATGCCTTCTACCTCATGCCGGGCTCGATTACCGGCTGAATCTAAAGTCCGCGGCAGACGAGGGTAATCCAAATAGAGATCATTGTGCTGATCAAGCTGAGCCACCATTTCATCACCAATATACAGTTGATGATCTTCGATTAAGGGCGCTTCACCAACATGCATCGACAGGGCTTTTACCGCAAAGGGCCAGCCATTGTCTCGTTCAGCCACTTCTGGGTGAATTCGAAGCCGAACCATCGTTTCGGCCAGGTCGCTGTTGGACGAAATGTTGGAATATCCGCTTTCCGCCACAGACGCAAACTTAGGGATTGCAAAATTCGTCTTTTGATAACCGGCATCGTCTGAAATCTCCGCCTGGGAAACCAGCAAAACATTACCCGCTGCCTCGATTGCTTGAATGAGCGTCGGGTCCTCGTTATAAGCACTGTTGAAATCAAGCAACATGTCCACCCCGATGACCGACGCGCCCATCGCGCTCAGCCGCGTGATGATTGTCGCCAAATCGACCCGTCGAAGGGGATACACCTCATATTCATCATAGAAGTCTTCATCGGTATAGACCACGGTGACTTCCGGGCTCGGCGCGGTCAATTCTGGATCGCCGTACTCAGAGCGAAGCAGATGCCGATAGGAGATGGTCTCGTCCTCGACTATGGTTAAGGCTTCTCGATACTCTGCAAACAAAGCCAAACCAAACAGGAAAACTACCAAAGGCAGATCAAATCTGCCTTTTAAGAACGATAAAATATTCAAGATCGTGCTGCCGCGCTAGCGGGCTGCATCCAATGTTTATTCAGAGATAAAGTCATTGTATTTCTGCGCCTCTGCCGTTTTTTCCGTCATCAATTGAAGCGCCTGGAGATTGGCAATAAACAAAGGCTTCATCTCAATATCATCTGGATAGGCCTCGAAATAGGCTCGGTAAGCATCCATTGCTGGCACCAATAAGCCGTGCTGTTCGAGCACGTCTGCCTGAGCAAAAAAATCATCGCCAGCCGCCATGAGCGAGGCTTTGATGCTCACCTCTTCAGCTGCTGCCAGCACTTTCAACTTACCAGGCCGCCGCGGCGTATACACGACTTCTTCGCCGGCCTTAACGTCCAAACGCAAATCATATTCACCCGCTGCAGGCACCGGTAACTGAAAGCGAATGTGCTCGCCCGCGTCTCCGGTCGGCACGTCAAATTGTTGCTCGCCTAAAACAATCACGAACGTATTGTCAGGACAGGCTTTTTCCCAAACTAAATCGGCAAAGCCTTCTGACACGGTGATTTTACGGGCTAAGCGAACCTTCACTTCGCATTCAGGTTCACCCGGCTTCTTCACAGCACGACGGACCGTGGTATACCGCTGGGCCGAGGCGAATTTATTGGCGAGACCATCCATCAAGCCCGCATCGCTACTAAACGGATCCGACACCTCACCTGCTGAAACGTTCAACCCAGCATCACCGACCATCGCCGTCACGTTCGCGCTTAAACTTTGCGCTAACCCGGATTCTTGGTTGATGAAGTTACCCGAACCATCGGCACCGGTTCTAACGTGGTACCCCGAGAACAAATACTTGGCACGGGTAACTGGGCGCCACTTTTCACCATCGCGACTGTATTCTACCGTCCCGTTTGGATCCATTAATTTGCCCACAGGACTTCGCGGCCCTTCCGCGCTGACGGTCCCTATAAAACCAAACATCAACAGCGCCGATAACACCATCTTTTTCAAACTGAGACCCCTTACTGTTTCGTTAAATTGCTTAACCATTCGAAATTTCTCCCATCATTGTACGGATGATCAGAGCCCCGCATGCTTGGACTCAATGATTCCCTTGCAGATCCATTCTACGCCTTTTATCGCTTATCGCTTATCGGTTCCTTCGCGAACCACGGTTTTTATCCGCTTTTAATGCCTTTTGAATATTGGCAGATAGACAGCCTACCTTGATGCTCGCCTTCCCGTTCTCGGCTTCCAGACCACGCTGCCGCCGTATTGAACCGCATGCCCCATCATTTAGCGCCTACTCCCTGAGATGAATTCTAGGCCTTTCTTTAATTTATTCAACACAATCTGCCCTGCGGGGCACCCTCCCCACAAAAAGCAACGCACTGCCGTTTCAACTTTCTGGCGCGATGACGTGACGCTTCGCGTGCACTTTCGCCATCGGGTCTGTGCACGGATGTGTTCGATAACCGTCTCCAAGTAACCTGAAACCAGAGCAATGCCCTCAGTGATTTGCAAAAACAACCGCTTTGAGCGAATTCTTAAACAGGACAGCTGAATGCAAACATTCAATCCGGATTAGGCGCACTGCTTTTAGGCGCACTGCTTTTAGGCGCACCGCTTTTAGGCGCACCGCTTTTAAGTCTTCTTAAGCGCCTCTCTTCAGAACCGCTAGGGTGCATCTTTTCACAACCGCGTCGGCGCACCTTTTCACAACCCTGTTGGCGCACCGCTGCCGGCCAACAGGCCAAGTTTAACCTGTCTCGAATCGCCCCTGATGCCACACTTTCTTCCATTAAACCGCCGGTCCTCGGTATTACAAGAAACCCATGCCAAAAGCGCCAACGTACGATAAGATATCCCTTCACTGACGACCCTGATTCTGACTGCCCATGTTGATGCTCCTATCTCCCGCTAAGACACTCGATTTTGAAACGCCAGCGCCGACCACCGAGACCTCCAAACCCGTTTTGCTCCGAGAGGCATCGACCCTCGCTAAGCTGATGAAAACAAAATCCGAGCAAGATCTCGCCGGGATGATGAAAATCAGCCCGAAGCTTGCGGCACTTAACCATGAACGCTTTCAAACTTGGACGCCAGCCAGAGGCGCCCTAAAACAATCGTTGTTTGCGTTTCGGGGAGACGTTTATCAAGGGTTACAAGCGGATACGTTTTCCACGCAAGATATTCGTTTCGCCCAAAAGCATCTGAGGATGTTGTCCGGCCTGTACGGCCTGCTCAAACCCCTCGACCTTATCAAGCCCTATCGATTAGAAATGGGTACCCGGCTGGGTAATCAACGCGGCGCTGATCTGTACGACTTTTGGCAAGTGGCGCTCGCAAAGAAACTCCTTGAGGACCTCGATAGCCAAGCTAAACCCGTAGTGATTAACCTCGCGTCGAATGAATACTTCAAAGCCGTTGATGTATCCGCCCTCGGTCAAGTTCAAATCATCAATCCCGTTTTCAAAGATACGAGTAACGGGCGTCTTAAAATCATCAGTTTCTTCGCAAAGCGTGCGCGGGGCGCCATGGCAAACTTCGTCATCAAGCAGCGTATTAAACAACCTGAAAAACTCAAAACCTTTGATACCGATGGTTACCAGTATCAACCCGACCTGAGCACTGAGACCGATTGGGTCTTCGCGCGTTGAGCGAACCAACAGCCGGGTATCTCGGCATCGTCGTTAACCCGATGTCCGGCCGCGATGTTAGACGGGTGGCCGCCCGGGCCAGCACCAGTGCCCATCACGAAAAACAGCAGCAGGTCACGCGGTTAGTCCTCGCCGCACTCGAGAATGGTGTTGAGCGAATATTTTTAGCCCAAGAACCGTTTCGCATTAATGAGCGTGCAGTCGAAAACCTGCCTCAAAGGGACCAGGTGGAAATCCTGTCTTTTACCCTAACCCATACCGCGCGCGACACCGAGACCATGATCGATCTGATGTGGGCGGCCGGCTGTCGAACCTTTATCGTGCTGGGCGGCGATGGCACCAACCGGATCGTTTCCCGGCGGTATCCAGACTGCGCGCTCATGCCACTTTCAACCGGGACGAACAATGTCTTCCCCATGATGATTGAAGCCTCCTTAGCCGGCGCAGCAGCGGGCCTGATCGCATCAGGACAGTTAGCCAAACAGGCCATCACAAACCGTTGTAAGCGAATTCACATACACGCCATGGAGCACCAAACGCCGGTTCACGATATCGCGCTCATTGATGCGGTTGTCTTGCACGATGACAGCTTAGGCTCTCTGCTGCCATTTCAAGGCAACCGTCTTGGCACGCTCCTGCTAACCCGTGCTGAACCCGCCTCGGTGGGGCTCTCACCCATCGGCGGATACTTAAGACCCAGCGGGCATCTGGATGACTTTGGTGTTTTAGTGCAATGCGGCACACCGGCAGACTGTCGCGTAAGAGTGCCGATTTCGCCTGGATTGTGGCAAGACGTCGCCGTGCAGCATCATGAAGCCGTGCCCTTTGGCTCGGAAGTTTCTCTTTCTGGTGACGGGATCCTAGCCTATGATGGCGACCGCACGCACAATCTAGCCAACCTTACCGACTGTCGAATGATCGTTGAACGAGATGGCCCCTGGATTATCGAGCCAGCCCGGGTTCTTCAGTACGCGGTCGAACAACACATTCTGATTAGGACACCTTAAACGACATCGGCGGCCGCTTGTGCTCGGCGCTTTTCGTTGACCGATAAGCAGTGTTAGTCTGCCTACTAAACAGTGAGATTTTGCCGCATGCGCCTAATTTTCTTGTCCCTAATCATTGTCTTCGGCTTTAACGCTGTCGCCCAAGCTGAGGAAGCCAGCACGCAGACCCTTGCTTGGCCAGATGGCACCCGTTATGTCGGCGGCCTCCAAGATCAAATGCGGCAAGGGCAAGGCACCATTTACTGGCAAGATGGCACCCGGTTTGTGGGCACCTTCAAAGACAATGTACGCCATGGCCCTGGTATGATGATTTTACCCGATGGTACAACTTATGAAGGCGACTTCGACCGCGGCCGCCTGATAAAGCCCGAAGCCGAAATCGCGCCCACCCAGACGCCCGCTACAGCGTCCTTGACGCCTACGCCATTAGATAACAGCGCAATCAACGCTATCACCAATACGCTGGACTTGTGGGCGGCCGCCTGGATGGCCCAGAACCCGGATCAATACTTGTCCCTATATTCCGACGACTTCGAACTCGCCGAAGGAGAATCCCGCAATCTCTGGGAAATGAACCGACGCGAGCGCATATTAATCCCGTCTTACATCCAACTCGATTTATCGTACGAGTCGATTACGCCCATCTCAGAGACCCAGGTAGATGTAAAGTTACGCCAATCCTATCGATCTGATCGATATCGAGAAATTAGCAACAAAATCTTAACACTTCAAAGCGAGCCCAAGGGTTGGCGCATTATAGGAGAACGACAACGATGAATGATAAGCCGCCCGTACCCGCAGCAACGATTTTGATGCTCCGAGATGGAGAACAGGGCCTTGAAGTCTTCATGGTCGTGCGACATCACCAAATCGACTTCGCTTCTGGGGCGCTGGTTTTCCCAGGCGGAAAAATTGATGAAGCCGACCAACTCGCCAAGGCCTATTGCGATGGGGTTGCTGGCGCCACTGACTACCAAGTTGCGATGCAGGTTGGCGCGATCCGTGAGGCGTTTGAAGAGTGCGGCGTATTGCTTGCGCGCGCGCAGGGCCAAACCGACTTAATTTCCGGAGACCGCTTGGCACAACTCTCCGATTATCGAGAGAAGATCCATGCTGGCGACATCAGCTTTGCTGCTTTTTTAGAGCAAGAGCAGTTACGACTCGCCTGCGATGTACTCATTCCGTTTGCACATTGGGTAACCCCCTCTATGATGCCGAAGCGCTTTGATACGTGGTTTTATCTTGCCGTTGCACCATCGGATCATCTCGCCGTGCACGATGGCACCGAATCAGTGGACTCCATCTGGATTTCACCAGAA
>JABGWC010000310.1 GCA_018645765.1 Gammaproteobacteria bacterium
ACGGTTTACGTTCGCCTTAGACTTGGAAAGTGGCTGGGGTGGAGGGACTCGAACCCCCGCATGCAAGGATCAAAACCTTGTGCCTTACCAACTTGGCGACACCCCAATTCGAAACACTCGCCGATGATCCCAAACTGCCGTATCGGGATCAACTTAAAACTTTTTTTCATTGTTTGATCCGCCGCCTTGGCGATTGATCAATTTTCCTCGTCTAGCTCGCTAATCTGGCGCTGGAGACTCTTGATCCCTCCGGCGGCCACCTTAAAACCTTGCCATTGTGGTGGCATTTCGGCGACTACCGCCTGCGCTTCGGTCTCAGACGCAACTTCTAAAAACACCGCACTTCCAGACCCTGACATTTTAGCAGCGCCGTGCCGGCTTAACCAGTTTTTTAACTGACCGACTTCAGGATATCGCCGCACTGCCACCGCTTCGAGGTCGTTTCGCCACACGTCGGCGGCTCTTGACCCCAGAAAGCGCGCTATTGTGCTTGGCTCGGCGTCGCGTGTCAAATCAGGATCCGAGAAAATCTTGGCAGTTGGAATCATCACATTAGGATAAGCCACAACATACCAAGATTCTGTTAGACGAAGCGCTTCAATTTGCTCTCCTAGACCCGTAACCCACGCGTCGCCGCCCTGAATGAAAAACGGAATATCAGCCCCCAATTCCGCACCAAACCGCTGCAACTCTGCCGCTGAAAACTCTAAAGACCATAAATGATTCAGTCCAACCAAAACCGCTGCCGCATCACTGCTGCCGCCGCCAAGTCCAGCACCGACCGGGATTCGTTTTTTTAAGATAACGTGGGCACCAAAGCGAGTATTCGATTTTTCCTGTAACAACGCCGCTGCGCGTAGCACCAAATTGTCTTGCAGGTCCCCAAGATCGACGTTGCAGCTCAGGGTGAGTCTTCGATCCGTTGCTCGCGCCTCTATTTCAAGCTCATCGAACAAACTAATACACCGAAAAACAGACTGCAGGTCATGATAGCCATCCGGCCTTCGTCCAAGCACATGTAAAAATAAGTTAAGCTTTGCAGGCGCAAGCAGCGACAGCACTGAGCCTATTGCCATACCCTAATCCCCAGAACCACTTTGGTTTCGTCTTTGAACACCTCAATTCGCTGCGGGTGTCCCGAGACTGACGCCCGAGATATGACAACCTGCCATCCAAGTTGCTCGAACCCTGATTCAAGGCTGCGCCAGCGATATCGTTCATGCGGCAACCCACGTATCCAGACAGGAACAACTGACAGCGGTATATCAAGACCGGTTGCAACGCTGAACGCTGATTGCAACGCAGCGCGATCCATTTCAACCTGATCGACCAACCCTCGCTGCACGCGCCCCTCAACAAAAAGCACTTCGATTGCGCTCAGGCCGAAGGCCCCGGTAATTTTGAGTTGCTGCGTCTGCGCATCAAGCTGTGCGAGTGAAAAATTCGGGTTAATCTTTAGCCCAGTCACCGAGAGCCGCCCCTTTACTAAGGCAGGCTCATATTCAGCTGGGCTCACAGAGGGTGCGCGTGTTTGACAACCCACAAGCATCAACAAACTCGCAAGCAAGACAATTTTAACCTCAGGCAACGTCCTAAGAACCAAGGAAGCGCTTTAAGACGGATTGCAAAAAGGTACTGTTAGGTGTCTCTGAGAGCGCCTCTTTCCAAACCCGTTTTGCCCGTCGGGTTTTTCCTGACTGCCATAAAACCTCGCCCAGATGGGCCGCGACTTCATCATTCGGGAACCTTTCAAGGGCTTGCTCAAGGTAGTCGATCGCTTCTTCGAACCGATTCAGGCGATACAGAACCCACCCCATGCTGTCGATGAAAGCGGGCTCCTCTGGTTTTAGCGCAAGCGCCTTCTCGATCAAAGCATAGGCCTCGTCATATCGATCCGTTTGATCCGCCAGGGTATAACCCAACGCATTCATCGCATCAGCGTTATCCGGATCTAACGTCAGAACCTGCTTTAAATCGCGTTCCAGGATATCAAGCCGCTCATACTTCTGCCCGCTCATTGCCCTGAAATATAGTAAGGGGATGTCACCCTGTTGGGCCTCGATGGCTTGGTCCAGGTGCTCAAAGAGCGCTGCTTCAGCATTGACTCTCGATAAAAGCTGTCCCTCAATTAAATCAAATTGCGATCGAAGCCCATTGTGCACCTGCTTTTTCTTGGCCAGATAAGCCCTCGCATCCTCCAGACTCTGATTGACGCTCATCAACTCCACAATTCGCCCTTGGGCGGACAGATACTCGTAACCCCCATCCACCTTGGCAAACTCGCGCAGCGCCAAAGCGACATCGCCCGTCTTTTCAGCCACTAGGCCTAGATAATATTGGGCTTGATTCACCCTTTGATCTGTTCTAACAAGCCGGCCGAGGTGCAATCTGGCCTGGGGAAGATCGTCCTGCTCAATACTCAGCATCGCCAAGGCGAACAGAATCTCGCCATCTTCTGGCCGAATCTCATGGAGCGTTTGATACTGTGCCCGAGCATCAGCGAAGGCTTGCGCCTCGAAAAATAGCCGCGCGAGCAGCAACCGCAACCTAGGCTGATCCGGATTGATCGCTAACTGTTGGCTTAAAAACAACTGTGCCGCAGGCTTTCGACTCATATCCGACAGTAGATTGGCCTTTAAAATAATAAAATTAAGCTCGGTGGGCTTTAAGCGCAATAAAATATCGGCAATGTCGAGCGCTGCTTGCGCTTCACCGAGCGCCTCAAGAAGCGCCGCTTTTGAAAAAAGGATCTGCGGTTCGCTTGGATTCACCGCTAACATCTCGTTCAGACCGGCCAGCAAAGCTTCTTGATCTTGTGTTGTCATTCGTCCAACCCGATAGGCGAAGTAGTCAAACTGGGCCTCACCCCCAAGGCGATCAATCGACTTCATTGTCTCAAACGCGTCGACATACAAAGCGCGCTTAACCAACTGGTCCGCCAAAAACTGATGCGCTTCTAGGGACTCTGGGTCCGCTTGCACCCAAAGTGATGCCGCCTGATACAGCTTGTCATCCGCCTTCATGTAAGCCGCAAGCCTCGTAACTCGCGCAGCGACCCCGGGATCCAGGGTCTTCTCCGCCTCGATGAGGTATTCATCTAAGGCATACTGATAATCACCGCGATAGCCCGCGACTTCCGCCGTTAGCAGTGCAAGCAACGTCCCTTCTGGAAAGGCCAGCACCTCCGTCTCAAGCGGCGTTGTCACAACCACTTCAGACTGACTAATAACTTCCGGCAGCGCGGGCGCAGCCGGATCAACCGCTTGACTCGCACACCCAGCGAGGAAACTAAAGCACACCATCAGCATGGCCATCAGGCGCGCAACATCAGGCAAAGCGCTCAGGATTCTTGTTTCGCGATGGTTATTGATATCAAGCCCCTATAATTCAAATCGTTGATCTATGCCTTGAGAAATCTCAGTGACTGTTAACCTCGAAAACGGCAACTGATTTTCCCGACGAACCCACGTACAATACCCCAAGTCCGGCGACGGCTAGCCTTCGGATACCATTCTAATTTTACGAGAGAACAAAGTCATCCGGTTTGGAATCGACTGAATTAAACCATGAAACTTCTACTGCTCGGTATTAACCACGAAACAGCGCCGCTTGCTGTCAGAGAGCAGGTCACGTTTTCTGCGGGCGCTATTGCACCGGCCTTGCAGCAAATGTGTGATGAGATCGGTTTGCGCGAAGCACTCATTCTTTCCACCTGCAATCGAACAGAAATGGTCGCGGTCGGGCAACCGCAAGACCTCACCCGCCTTGGGGATTGGCTCGCTCGCTATCACAATTTAGAGCCAACCCTTTTGCAGGACAGCCTCTATCGCTATTTCGAAGAGGATGCCGCCAAACACCTTATGCGCGTTACCAGCGGCCTTGACTCCATGGTCTTGGGTGAGCCTCAAATCACGGGTCAAGTTAAAGCGGCCTTTGCCGAGGCCACCGCCGCCGGCACCGTGGGCGCGACGCTACACCGTTTATTTCAACAAATTTTTCAAGTTGCCAAACGAGTTCGAACTGACACCGCCATTGGGCAGCATTTAATCTCAACGCCCGCCGCCGGCATCAAACTTGCTAAAAATTTATTCACCAACCTCTCGGACTGTCGGTGCTTACTTGTTGGAGTTGGCGATATGATTGAGTTGGCGGCGAAGCAGCTGCTCGATGCCGGCGTGACCCAGATCACCATTGCAAATCGAACCAAGGCCAATGCAAGTAGTCTTGCTGAGCGCTGCGGCGGCGAGATTTTGGGACTTGAACAACTGCCAGAATGTCTTGAACGGTTTGACCTGGTGCTTTCCGCCACCGGCGCCAGTCTACCGATCATTGGCAAAGGCATGGTTGAGCAAGCGCTAAGACGGCGCAAAAACGCGCCGATGTTTTTAGTCGATTTGGCCGTCCCGCGAGACATCGAGCCCGAGATCACAACCCTTCGAGATATTTATCTCTATAGCCTGGATGACCTTCAGAACATCGTGTCTGAAAATATGGACTTGAGGCGATCCGCCGCTGGCGACGCCGAGGCCATTGTCCAAGACGCCGCCATCACCTACGAGCAAGGCGAAAAGACTCGGGCGGGGCAAGACCTGGTTGTTCGGTATCGCAAACAGCTCGAGGGCCTCAAAGAGGCCGAATTAGCCAAAGCCATGGCGAGAGCAAAACAAGGGGATGACATCGACCTAGTCCTGAAAACCCTCGCCACACAACTCACGCAAAAAATTGCCCATACCCCAAGCGTTGGTCTGAAATCTCTGATCCTTGACGGCGATGTTGCTGCCACCGAGCAGGCCAAAAAATTGCTCGGTTTAAATCAGGATGACACCCCTTAATGAAAGCTTCGATTGAAACCAAACTCAGTCAAATTCAAGAACGTTTTGAAGAATTATCCGCACTGCTCAGCGATGCCACCATTATCAATGATCAGGATCGCTTTCGCGCCTACTCCCAAGAGTATGCTGAACTTGAACCCGTCGTCGTGCAATTCAGAAAATACCAAGAAACCACGGAAGCACGGGCCGATACCGAACTCATGTTGAACGACGCCGACGAGGAACTTAAAGCCATGGCGCGCGAGGAATTGACCACCTTGCTGGCAACCCAAACCGAGCTCGAGAGCGAACTGCAGATTTTGCTGCTGCCGAAAGACCCTAATGACGCGAATAACGTGTTCATCGAAATCCGAGCGGGCACCGGTGGGGACGAAGCCGCAATATTTGCAGGTGACCTGCTTAAAATGTATTTGCGCTACGCAGAAACCAAACGCTGGAAGACCGAAATTATTAACCAACGCGAAGGGGAACACGGCGGCTATAAGGAAGTCATTGTTCGATTTGAGGGCGCGCAAGTGTATGGACAATTAAAGTTTGAGTCCGGCGCCCACCGCGTGCAACGTGTACCGCAAACCGAGTCACAAGGCAGGATTCATACGTCAGCCTGCACCGTCGCGGTTCTACCTGAGATCGAGGCGATTGACGGCATTGAAATTGCAAAAAATGACCTTCGCGTTGACACCTACCGCGCCAGCGGCGCAGGGGGACAGCACGTTAACAAGACGGACTCAGCCGTTCGACTCACGCACCTGCCTACCGGTCTTGTCGTTGAATGCCAAGACGAGCGCTCACAACATAAAAATCGCGCGCGCGCGATGAGCCTACTGCAAGCCAAACTCCTCGATAAGGCGCAAAGTGAGCAAAGCCAAGAGCAAGCTCAGCAGCGAAAGTCTCTGGTTGGCAGCGGTGATCGGTCTGAAAAGATAAGGACCTACAACTACCCTGACGGCCGGGTGACGGATCACCGAATTAACTTGACCCTTCATCGCTTGCCGCAAATTATTGCAGGGGAGCTCGATGCCGTGATTGAACCACTCAGAAGCGAACACCAAGCTGATCTATTGTCAGCCCTTGGTCTGGATCAAAATGGTGATGGCTAAATCCATTGCAGAGGCGCTTCTTGAAGCGAGCGCAGCTCTTGGCAACCAGCCTGATCATCGGCGCGATGCGGCATTATTGCTCGGGCATGTAACCGGGCTTAGCCGAAGCGTCATCATCGCACACCCAGAGGCCTTAATTTGCAGCGCGCATTTGACCCACCTCCAAGGGATGATCGAGCGCCGGCAGGCAGGCCATCCTATGGCGTACCTCATCGGAACCCAGGCGTTCTGGGATCTCGACTTTAAGGTCACACCGGATACGCTGATTCCAAGACCGGAAACCGAATTACTCCTCGAGATTATTCTCAGTCAACCTAATACAGGCCCTAAAACCGTCATCGATCTCGGGACTGGCTCTGGGGTTATTGCGGTAACCCTCGCGGCAGCCCGGCCTGACTGGTCGGTGATCGCAACCGATGCGTCGATTGAAGCCCTCCGCATCGCCCAACAAAACGGCGCAAGCTTAAGTAACTTGAGTTTCGTCGCAGGGGATTGGTTAACCTGCTTTGACGGCATTGCGGTGGACATCATCGTTGCGAATCCGCCCTACATCGACCCACTTGATCCACATCTGGCAGCCCTCGTTTTTGAACCAAAATCAGCCCTCGTCGCGCAAGACAATGGCTATGCCGACTTGAAGGTCATCATCCATCAGAGTGCCCCACTGCTCGCCACAAATGGCTACTTGCTGCTCGAGCACGGTTATACCCAGCAAGATACTGTTCTAAAGGAGATGCGCCTTGCTGGCTACGACCCAATCGCCCATTGCGACCTTGCTGGCAATCCGCGCGCGGTGATCGGGCATCGAAAGGAGACCTTATGAACGACTCAGATCTATTGCGTTACAGTCGCCATATCCTGCTGCCCGAGGTTGATCTTGACGGCCAAGAAAAACTGCTCAAAGCCAGAGTGGCCATCATTGGATTGGGCGGACTTGGAAGCCCCGTTGCCCTGTACCTTGCCGCATCAGGCATTGGCGAGATCACTTTGGTTGACGGGGATATCGTCGAGCTTGGCAATCTACAGCGCCAAATCGCTCACACTGAGGCGGACTTAGCCCGCACCAAGGTTGATTCTGCGGCGCACGCACTGTCACAAATTAACAGCAGCCTTAAAATCATTCCGATCGCACAGCGCATTACGGGCGACGCCCTCGATGCATTAATTACTGCCGTCGATGCGGTGGTGGACTGCACCGATAATTTCGAAACGCGTTTAGAGATTAACCAGGCCTGTGTTCAGGGCCGAAAGCCCTTGATTTCAGGTGCAGCGATTCGGCTTGAAGGGCAGTTGCTAACGGTTGACCCAAACGTTCCAGATAGCCCCTGTTATCAATGCCTGTATGGCAAGGATGCTCTGGTACAACAAGATTGTGCCACCACTGGCGTGATCGCACCGATCGTCGGCGTGATCGGCAGCCTGCTTGCTCTGGAGACCCTCAGAGTGCTACTGGGCATCGCTCAGGACCATACCGGCCAGCTGACAACCTTTGATGGCCGGACCAATCGCTGGCATCAGTTTAAGTTTAACAAAAGACTGGATTGCCCTATTTGCGCTGCGCCAAGTGCGCCTTAGCTTGTTGATCTGCTTGATAAGAGGAGCGAACCAACGGGCCACTGGCAACCTGTGAAAACCCCAAAGCGCGCGCAGTCTCGGCCAAGGCCGCGAACTCATCGGGATGAACATAACGCTCGACGGCAAGATGATCGCGGCTTGGCTGAAGATATTGACCAAGTGTCAGCATGTCAACGTCGTGAGCACGCAGATCGCGCATCACCGCTTCGACTTCGGCTAAGTCCTCCCCCAAGCCCAACATTAATCCGGACTTCGTGATCACCGAAGGCTGAATGGCCTTGTAGCGCTTTAGCAATTGCAAGGACCACTGGTAATCTGCACCGGGTCGGGCTTTTTTATACAGCCTTGGAACCGTCTCGAGGTTGTGATTGAACACATCCGGTGGTGTGTCCCGCAAGATCGCTAAAGCGATGTCCATCCGGCCTCGAAAATCAGGTACCAAGACTTCCAATCGCGTGGTTGGGTTGTGTTCCCGAACAGCGGCAATGCAGGCCGCAAAGTGCCCAGCACCGCTGTCTTTTAAATCGTCACGATCGACCGACGTTACCACAACATATTTCAAATCCATCTCTGCTACTGCTTCAGCCAACTGCCGCGGCTCATCAGGATCTAACGGATTGGGTTTCCCATGCGCGACATCACAAAAAGGACATCGACGCGTACAGATCTCGCCCATAATCATGAACGTTGCCGTACCGTGGGAAAAACACTCAGGCAGATTCGGACAACTGGCCTCCTCACAAACCGACGCCAGCTTTCGCGTTCTGAGAATGCCTTTAATTCTATCCACTTCTGGATTTGCCGTTAACCGGATTCTGATCCAGTCCGGCTTGCGCAATAGTGTGTCACTCGGGATCACCTTAACGGGGATTCTGCGAACTTTCTCCTGGCCCCGAAGCTTTTCGCCTTGAACCAACCGATTTCGTTTATCAACCACTACAATACTGCTCCTTGTGCAGAACGACCGCTATTACCCCGATCTACACTCATCTCTAGCCGAGTGATCAGCGCTTGGGTCAAGCCCACTTCAACTTCGGCGGGTGTGCAATCCACACCTTGTCGTTTCAAATCTGTTATCTCGAGTCCTTCATAGCCGCAGGGATTAATGCGATCAAAGGGTGTCAAATCCATCGCCACATTCAAACTGAGCCCATGGTAGCTATATCCCCGGGTAATTCTAAGGCCAAGGGCCGCAATCTTTTGGTGTTTTACGTAAACTCCTGGCGCACCGATTCGTGTTTCAGCCTGAAGACCTAAATTACCCAAATAATCGATCACCGCCTGCTCAATGCTGGTCACGAGCGATTTAACGGTAAGGTTAAGCCGTCTGATATTCAGTAAGGTATAAATCACAACCTGACCAGGGCCATGATAGGTCACTTGCCCCCCTCGGTCAGATCGCACTAGCGGGATCAAGCCCGCATCCAACACGTGTTCCGTTTTGCCTGCCTGCCCTAACGTGAAAACCGGCGGATGGGCGACCACCCATAATTCATCGGGATCCTGTTCGACCCGGTTACGAGTAAACAGTTGCTGCGATGCGAACACGCTTTCGTAGTCTTGGACGCCCAAATACTTCACAACGAAACCCTGCGCGCTCGATGATTCCATTTAAAGCACCATCTTCAAGCCCGGAACCGCTTTTAACTGCTCAAATAAACTTGCCAATTGATCGGCGCCCGTTGCAACCAACGAAACCTTGATCGATTCATAATTGCCCCCCGCGCTTGGCCGAAAGGCAATTTTTTGATCCGTTAGGCCCGGATCAAAGCTTTTAACGATCGCGATGACCGCCGTTCTAAATTCTAGGCTCGACACACCAATCACTTTGATTGGGTAATCACACGGGAACTCAATTCGAGGCGGCTCTTTCATAGATTAAAGGGCCAGTGGATCGCCTGAAAACATCGACAAAAAAAACAAACTGACCTCATCGATCAGACTGGAAACAAAACCAGCCTCATCTACCGCGTTGAGCGCAACCACGGGTCGTTCAAGCAGCGTTTCGCCTTCAAGTGAAATTCTCAGCAACCCCAGCGTTTGCCCGTGACCTACGGGTGCTTTGATCACGGGATCCAGCGTTACCTCGGCGGCGAGCGCCCCACGTGCGCCATTCGGGATCGTTAACTGGACAGGCGCCTCAATCCCAACATCGAGCGACTCATGTAAGCCTCCCCAAACTTTAACCCGTTTCAAACTTTCAAGGCCGTCGTAAAGCTTAACGGACTCAAAATATCTGAAACCGTAATTGATCAGTTTTTGAGATTCGGTTGACCGCGAACGCTCGGACGTCGCGCCCATCACGACGGATATCAGACGCAGTTCCTTCTTCTCAGCCGAGGCCACCAAACAAAATCCCGCGGCCTGCGTATGACCCGTTTTCATACCATCTACCGCATCATCGCGCCACAGCAAGCTATTTCGGTTTGCTTGCCGAATATCGTTATAGGAAAAATACTTTTCTTTGTAGACCTTATAATGCTCTGGAAAATCACGGATGAGCGCGCGGGCCAAAAGCGATAAATCTTTCGCCGTGGTGTAATGTCCTTCATTCGGCAAGCCCGTTGCATTTTTAAACTGGGTGCGGGTCATACCGAGCTTTTGGGCAACCTGATTCATAATATCGGCAAAGGCTTGCTCGTCACCTGCGATAAATTCCGCCATTGCAACGCTGGCATCGTTGCCCGATTGAATAACAATTCCTCGGATCAAATCAGCGACTTTGACCTCGGTGCCCTCGCGTATAAACATCCGAGAGCCTTCCATCTTCCAGGCTTTCACGCTAATTGGGACTAAATCGTCTAGGCTGATTCGACCTTGTTGGATCTCTGACGCAATGATGTAGCTCGTCATGATCTTTGTGAGACTTGCTGGTGGCAGCCTCATCTCCGCATTCTCCTCAACGATCACAGTGCCCGTCGCCGCATCCAATAGAATATGACCCTCAGTCGCCAGTTGTGGCGGCGCGGGAATGAGTCTCGGCGCGGCGAGCGCAGTCTGAGACAACGTGATAAAGATGAGGATGAGCAACAAACTTCGCATAATCATTTTGGTCCTTCTGAACAGGAACAGCCTTTCGCTAAACCTACTTTAACCCGCCGAGCGCAAGCACGCTAATTGGCAAGGACCTTCACTGGTTTAGCGAGGCCCATTTGAACCAATATTCGAGTCACCGCGGCCTCGCTCCTGGTTGTCTGGATCGGCCCAATCCAAACCTTGTGTAACGGGCTATCTTTTTCAAACTCACTCTCGAGCACGCGGACCACTGCGTTCAAGCGCTGAAGCATCAGGTTCGCCTCAATGTCTCTTTTAAGGTTTCGGGCGCTCTCTTTTGATTGGAAGGCCCCCGCCTGCAGATAAATTTTTGGCGATGCAGGCTTTTGCTTCTGAGCCTTTTCGGGATAGTTGATCGCATCGATTGCCTCGACCACGACAGGCGCCGTACCCTGAGTGGAGAAACCTAGGGCTTTCGCGGCCGCGAAGGACAAATCGATGATTCGGTCATCATGAAACGGGCCCCGGTCATTGACCCGAACCTCAATCTTGCGGCCATTATCAAGATTCGTCACCCGCACCATTGTTGGGATCGGTAACGACTTATGTGCAGCAGAGGCAAGATGCATATCAAAAATTTCGCCATTAGACGTTTTTCGACCCTGGAATTTCTGACCGTACCAGGAGGCAATGCCGACCTCGACATAACCTAAGCTAGACTTTTTAACCTCATAGCGGTCACCAAAGACTTCGTAGGGACTGTTCCAAGGCGGTCTAATGCCCTCGTCACTTGATCCGAAGTTCAGGTCCTCACCACCCAAGTGTTGGCTCTCGGCCTCAAGCTCAGCATCACTTAATGGTACAACCGTTGTTTGATCCTCGCTTGTTGGCGCTTTCGGCGTCATCGTTGCAGCGATCGCCGTTTGCGACTCAGGCGGCGCATCCTCAGCACGAGGTGCACCCGTCAGCACTGAATCCATCGCGCTCAAGACATTTTCAAACATGCCCGGCGCCATTTTACGCCCATCCGACTGGCAGCTAGCCAGAGCGCCAAGCGTGATCAACCAAAGGCAACGCACGCACCATCCGCTGCGCCGCGCCCCATCAACCGGGTTCATAATGCCGCGGCCTTCAGGCGCTCGCTCAACTGGAACACGGCCATCGCGTAAAGCCGACTCCGGTTGTAGCGCGTGATGGCATAAAAATTCTGAAAACCAAGCCAGGTTTCTGCCCCAGCCTTACCCTCGTAATGTAAAGGCGCCGCCTTTAACCCCGGCCAGTCAAGCAAGGTTTCATCGAGCGCAACGCCCGCATCGATAAGCTCCTGAGCTGTCAGAGCAGGTTTTAACTGCTGATTGAAAAATTCAATCGGCAGCGCCGCTTTTGACGTCATCGGCGCAAGAATGGGCCCGTTTTTTTGCCAACCGTGAACGGCCAGATAGTTTGCAATGCTGGCGATTGCATCCACTGGCTCATTCCAGATATCGGTAAAGGCATCATCATTAAAGTCAACCGCATACGCCCGATAACTACTGGGAATAAATTGACCATACCCCATCGCGCCCGCATAGGATCCTAGCAAGCCTGTAACGGGCTTTTGTTGCTCACGCGCCAGCAAAAACAGTTCCCGCAATTCTTTCCGGAAGAATCCGGAACGAGGAGGATAATCAAAGGCAAGCGTTGACAGCGCATCGATCACGCGATAACGCCCCTTGTTTCGACCGTAAGACGTCTCAACCCCTAAAATCGCGAGCATAACCCAACGATCAACCCCCCATTCTGCCTCTGCCCGATCAAAGCTGTCTCGGTGCTGTTGCTCAAAGGCGATACCCTGTTCGACCCGGGCCTTGGTTAGGAAAATATCTTGGTAAGTTGCCCAGGTCATCACCCGTTCAGCAGGCCTTGAAATGGCATCAATAATTGACTGCTTGTAGGTCGCCTCCTCGAAAGCACCGAGGAGCTCGGCGCGTTCAAACCCATCGGTGTCGGTGAGCTCTGAAATAAACGCAAGCACTTCTGGACGGTCAGCGTAATCAGCCTTGAGCGGTGCTGACAATGCGACAAAAAGCGCGGCAAGTACCGCCATGAGGCCAAACTGTTGAGTCATACGAACGCCCATACCCGGTAAATCCTAATTCAAAGTAACGTAATTCGGCGATGGCTATGAATTGACATCATCAAACCAAAACCGGCGAACAGTGTCAGCAAAGCGGTCCCGCCATAGCTTACCAGTGGCAGCGGCACGCCCACTACGGGAAGGATACCCGAGACCATGCCAATATTCACGAAGACATAAACCGAAAAGGTAAAGGTAATACTGCCGCACAGGAGACGACCGAACGTGTCTTGGGCGTTGAGCGACATCATGAGCCCCCTTAAAATAAAAAGACCGTACAGCACAAGCAACGACACAACCCCTAAAAACCCCAACTCTTCAGCGAGCACTGCGATGATAAAATCTGTGCTGCTTTCAGGCAGAAAGTCCAAGTGTGATTGGGTCCCATTCAACAGCCCCTTACCACTAAAGCCCCCTGAGCCGATCGCAATTTTTGATTGAATGATGTTCCAGCCGGCCCCCAATGGGTCTCGCTCGGGATCAAACATCGTCAAGATTCTGCCCCGCTGATAGTCTTTAATAACAAACCAAAGGGCCGGCGCTGAGGCCAGCACCAAGGCACTCCCGCGCAGCATATAGCGCCAGGGTAGCCCCGCTAAGATTAAAACGAGAAAGCCTGAAGTTGCGATCATCAAACCCGTGCCCAAATCCGGTTGAACGATAATTAGGCCCGCCGGCAGCAACAGCAATAAACAACTCACCACCACCGGTTTGAGCCCTGGCGGCAGGTGCCGGTCATGAAAATACCAGGCTAAAACCATCGGCAGGAAAAGCTTCATCAGCTCAGACGGCTGAAAGTTTACAACCCCAGGCACTCTGAGCCATCGCCGAGAGCCATTCACTTCGGTTCCAAAGGGATAGATGAGGAGCAATAAAATAAGACCCAACCCATACAACAACGGCGCCGCTCTCAGCAAAAAATACGGCGGGATCTGGGCGATCATGACCATTAAGCCAAACCCCAAGCCCAGCCGCACCAACTGCGCCTCAACGACCACCCAGTTGCCATCCGAGGCGCTATGAAGCACGACCAGACCAAAACTCACAATCGATAACAGGATCAGCATGAGCCAAGGATCAAGATTAAACCAAGTAAACTCACCGCGATGATTTCGAAAACTCGGGCCCCCGCCCGGTAGTCGACGGACAAAGTCGCCGCTCATTGACGGCTGACCATCTCGACGTTCGGCACCTGCCGGCCAGCACCCTCCAAGAGATAATAGTCAATAATCTCCCGAGCAACTGGCGCGGCGTATTCACTGCCGCCACCCCCATTTTCAAGCAAAACAGCAAGGGCGATCTTTGGGTCCTCAATGGGTGCAAACGCAATAAACCAAGCATGCTTACGCTTTCGTTCTTCAATCATAGCTGCCTCGTAGACCTCACCTTGTTCAATGGCGACCACCTGCGCTGTCCCTGATTTGCCCGCCATTCGGTATTCAATATCTCGACCAATATACGACCAGGCAGTCCCGTTTTCGCCATAAACTTGATTGCCTCGATGAACCACTTTTTCCATACCACCGATAATCGGCGCCCAAACATGTTCCGGTAACTGACCCGCACCCGAGGGTTGAGCACGCGCAAGTGCTTCAAGCGGCTGATTTTGTGCCATTCGCGGCGCAACCCAGCGACCCCGGTTCGCCAAAGCCGCAACCGCTGATGCCATCTGCAGCGGTGTGACCAAAATATCACCATGCCCAATTCCAAGATTGACGGTGTCGCCCGGATACCAGGGCAAATTCCGACTGGCGCGCTTCCATGCACGACTCGGCAACAAGCCTGCATCGGCATCAGGCAAATCCAAAACGGAGACTTGTCCAAAGCCAAACTGCTTTAGATCCTGCGAGAGTCGATCGATGCCAAGCCGCACCGCAAGATCATAGAAATAAACATTACAGGACCGATAAAGGGCTTTTTCGATATTGACGTGACCGTGTCCACCGTCATTGGTTTTGGTCCAGTTCCAATCACGATAAAGCCGTTCATTGCCCGGCAGCTGATACCATCCTGGATCCTCGATGCTATCGGACACCGTAATGGTTGAACTCCCTAACGCAATCAGACCGATAAAGGGTTTGAGGGTTGATCCCGGTTGATATTGGCCTTGGATCGCCCGATTGAACAACGGCGCATCGATGGAGGTTCGCAACGCATTGTAGTTCCGGTGAGATATGCCCTGAACAAATAAGTTTGGATCATAAGCAGGACGGCTGAGCAGCGTCAAGATACCGCCGGTTTTCGGGTCAATCGCAACAACCGCTCCGCGCCGACCGTCAAGCGCACGGTCTGCGGCGGCTTGTAGACCGGCATCCAAATACAGAGACAGATTCTGACCATTGATCGGTTTCACGCCATCTAAGACGCGCATCATACGGCCCCGTGCATTAACCTCTACTCGATCATACCCAACCTGACCAAGCAATTCGGTTTCATAAAACCGCTCAACCCCTAACTTCCCAATATGATCTGTTGAGGCATAGGCGGTTGCGTTCAGCGAAACGGTATCCTGATCATTAATCCTGCGAACGGAGCCGACTGCATGAGCCATTAGAGCGCCCTGCGGGTAATTTCGAACCAGTTTGGCTTGCACCGATATACCTGGAAATCGAAATCGATTCGCCTCAAACCGCGCCACCTGTTCATCAGACAGGTCGAACAATACAGGGGCGGATTCAAACCGTCTCGTTGTGCGACCACTGAGTCGACGAAACCGAGCCGTTTCCGCCTCACTCATCTCAAGCACAGACGCTAAGTCGAGGAGCGTGTCCTGCATATTCACGATTTGCTCGGGTATCACCTCAAGATTTCTCGAGGGTCGATTCTCCGCAAGCAAAACGCCCTGACGATCCAGAATCAAACCGCGAACAGGGGGGCGAGCGACAACCTGCACCCTGTTTTTTTCCGAGCGCGCCACAGAGTCTGAGTATTGAACGCTTTGAAGGTACCCCACTCGAAAGATGAGCAGGCTAAAGAGCACAAGCACCACGCCAGCGCCCGTTGCCGCTCGCTCAACATAGATCTGGCTTTCGCTGCGATGATCTTTTAGGGCTAGGGCTTCGCGCATCGTTACTTGTGGTAGGGATGATTTTTCAAGATTGACCAGGCTCGATAGAGCTGTTCAGCCATCATGACCCGAACCATGAAATGCGGGAAGGTCAGTGCCGAAAGGCTCAGCACCCAATCAGCTCGAGCGAGACAATTTTGAGACAACCCATCCGGGCCACCAATCAAGAATTGCACTTTCGGATAGTTTATTAACCAGCCTGCCAATCGGCTTGAAAGGTCTTCTGTCGAAACCTGCCGACCCGACTTATCCAGGGCTACGACAAAACTACCGGCTTTGATTTGCCGCATTAAAATCTGCTCTTCGGCGGCTTGATAATCCGCTGCGCGCCCGCCTTTTATGCGTTTGGCTGTATTACATTCGGTCAAGATAAGCGCGCACTCCGGCGGCAGTCTTCTCTGGTACTCATTAAACCCATTCGTCACCCAGTCTGGCGGCTGCTTCCCTGAGGCGATCAGCTCCATTTTCACAACGTGATGTCTTCCTCTGAACGGTTGAAGGAGATGCTCCACAGGCTTTCAAGATCATACTGATCCCGGACCTCCTGCAACATCACATGCACAATGACATCTGCAAGGTCTACCAAGACCCATGCCCCCTCATCTTCCCCCTCAATCCCCAGGGGCATCTCCCCAGCATGCTTCGCACTTTCCACGACATTTGCTGCCAACGCCTTGACTTGCCGCGCAGACTGGCCTGTCGCAACCACCATGGTATCGGTAATGTCGGTCTGTTCCCGTACATCGAGCACGGTGATGTCTTGACCCTTTACATCGTCAAGCGCCGAGATTACTAATTGCGTCAATGCATCTGTATTCATCTTTGGTATCCGGGTTGATTAAGAAGCAGCATACAGCTGCTCTTGGAGAATATAAGCGTAGACCCCTGGGTCTAAAAACGCTGAGGGATCGTCTTTATTTTTTATCCGTTTCCGAATCTCAGTTGACGAGACAGGAAGCGCCGTATTATCCACAAAAAACAGCCCGCCGTGCGCTTTTGACTTCAGCATACCCGCCGTCTCCACTTGATGCGATGTTTCAAGCGCCAGCAGAGGCGGTGCAGACACCTGATCCGTTTCACGACGACAAACGACCAAATGAACATAATCCAGCAGCTGCTGCCAACCCAACCAGCTTGGGAGATTCAGATAGGCATCCATCCCCAAGATGAAATAAAGCCGAGGCGATGGCCCTACACGGCGCCGAAAAATTTGCAACGTCTCCAGCGTAAAGGATCGATCGCCTCGCTTGAGCTCCAAATCATCGACATAGAGTTCAGGGTGTTCCGACACAGCCAAGCGAAGCATAGCTACCCGTTGCTCTGGCGTTGCCATGGTTGAGGACTTGTGAGGCGGTATATTGCTTGGGACACAGCAAACTTTGGCTGACAACAAATCAGATACAACCCTTGCGATTTGGAGGTGTCCGGCATGCACCGGATCAAAAGTACCCCCTAGAATCGCAAGGTCCAAGCGTCCATCATTCATTGACGAATTTGCCCTGTGCCCATTACAACGAATTTCTCGCTGGTTAAACCTTCGAGACCGACTGGGCCCCGCGCATGCAGCTTATCCGTCGAAATGCCGATTTCGGCGCCAAGACCATATTCAAATCCATCGGCAAAACGTGAAGACGCATTGACCATCACCGAACTCGAATCGACCTCTCGCAGGAACTGCTGCGCGGCACTCAATCCCGCGGTAACGATCACGTCCGTATGGTTCGAGCCATATTGATTGATATGCCGAATCGCGTCATCCACACCGTCACAGGTTTTGACTGCAAGGATTGGTGCAAGATACTCGCTAGACCAATCTGATGTCTCGGCAAGCCGAACCTTCTCAGGTGCAGCAAGCCGCGCTCGCGTATCCTCACAGACTCTAATCTCCACCCCTTCCGCTTGCAGAGCCGACATCAACTCATTCAGAAAGGCCTGAGGTAAGGCCCGATGTAACAACACTGTTTCCAGCGCGTTACAAACAGCATAACGTTGCGTTTTCCCGTTTAAAACAAGCGATTGCGCCATAGCAAGGTCCGCATCCTCATGGACAAACAGATGACAATTGCCATCTAAATGCTTCAGAATTGGAATCCTGGTTTCGCGGCTAACCCGCTCAATGAGCCCCTTGCCGCCCCTCGGAATAATGAGATCGACCAAGTCATCGAGCCCTAGCAACGCCCCAACGGCTTCCCGATCGGTGGTTTGGATCAACTGAATCCAGCCAGCCTCCATCCCAGCGTCTTCGAGCCCATTTTGAATACATTCAAACAGCGCCCGGTTGGTCGAGATACATTCAGAGCCGCCCCGCAATATCGCAGCATTACCGCTCTTAATACATAAGCCCGCAGCATCGATTGTCACATTGGGACGCGATTCATAAATTATGCCAATAACCCCGATCGGCGTGCGCATCTTGCCAATTTCAAGGCCATTTGGCCTAGCAGAGAGCTGACTGATCTGACCAACTGGATCTTGCAAAGCTTGAATCTGCAACAATCCTTCGCTGATCAAATCGATACCCTCGCGCGTTAGCGCCAGCCGATCTAGACTCGGCGTGTCCAGTCCAGCCGTTTGCGCCCGATCAAGATCTTCGGCGTTGGCCCGCAATAGTGCTTCCGCCGAGGCTTTGATCGCTGCGGCAATTCGGGCAAGGGCGGTATTTTTATCGGCCGTACTGGCTTTACGCGCTGCTGAAGCGGCGCGTTTTGCGCTCTCGCCAATCCGGCGGATATCCTGCTGAATACTCATCTTGTTTCTATCCCGCAAACCTGAAAATTATACTCGCTTACCCCAACTGATTCGATGACCCTCGGCGGCCCTGATTAAGGGCTGCCTGACTCGATCTGCATTTGATCTAAAATTTTCTCTAAGTGGCTCAACCGCGTAACAGGGTCATTAATCTCAAGCATCCGCTGACGAACGGTATTCCTCAAAGGCAACAGTTCCGCCAAACGACCACCCAGGCTCGACAAGGTTTGATAATCAACTTGACTGGCCTTGAATTGAACGGCTGGATGCGCCATCAAATGCTCAAGGACATCGACCAAGGACGCATCTTCCGGACCAGTCGCAATAACAGGCTCCGGCGGCACCATCAGTATTTCGCCAATCAACGCTCGGTTAGGGTTCTCGAAGGTATCTAGTATCTTAAATTTCCCTTCTGCCCGAATCATTAGGGTTAAATGCCCCTGTCCATTCTGATCAAAGTCTTCAATGCGGGTGAGGGTTCCGACGCGTGCAATATTCGGCGCACTTCGACCCAATATCGACGACGCCGACCGACGGTCCTCAGAAAGCACCACCCCCAATGCCTGGTCATTCTTTGCAACCTGAGCAATGGTGTCCAGATCACGCGACTCAATGATCGGCAACGACAGAACACCCCCGGGGAACAAAACGGCTTGAATTGGAAATAGCGGGAGCGCCCGCGTTTTCATCGCTCGATTCATGACTTAATCAACTTCAAACTCGCACGCAAGATCCGACACACCGACGTTTTGCATTGCCTACTGAAAACCATCTCCCAAACCGCGAGGACCGAACGGGTCTAAGCCTCGCTAAAACGGAATGTCATCATCAAAGTCATCTGATGGCGGTGGACCAAAATCATCCGCGGCTCGAGACCCGCCTCCTGAACTGGCCTGACCGCTTCCTTGTCCGCTGCTTTGACTTGGACCCGGGCCAGAAGGCCCTTGCCCATTGCCGCCATCCATACCGCCCCGGCCGTCCAACATTTGCATTTCATCGGCAACAATTTCTGTTGTGTAATGTTTTTGTCCATCTCGTTCCCACTCGCGAGTTCGGAGTTCGCCCTCCAAGTAAATTTTGGAACCACGCTTTAGGTATTCGCTGGCAATTTCAGCCAATCGATTAAAAAAGACCACCCGATGCCATTCAGTCCGCTCCTTCTGCTCGCCAGAATCACGATCACGCCAAGCTTTAGAGGTGGCGACGGATACGTTGGTTACCGCACCACCAGACGGTAAATACCGTGTTTCAGGATCTCTGCCCAGATTGCCAACTATAATTACTTTATTGATGCCTCGTGCCATAACGACTCCCTTACTTCGACCAACAATATTTGAACTGCAGAGACTATCGAATACTTTGCAGCGCGCTTTGAATTTTAACCTTGATCAAAGTGATTCAGCGCCTGCAATCGATACCCGACCTTGGTTAAATGGGGTTCCACTGTTTCCCGTAAATCATAACCTCTTCATCGGCTATTGGGCAGAGCGGATTTTGCGCTGTCGTTTACATCGCCGGCGACCGAGGCGAATTTGATCCCCGCTGCAGCACCATTAAAACGCCGGCCCAAAGCATGAGGAGCGCCGCATTAACCGCCAGCAAAGTGGTGATATCCGTCAGAGCAATGAGCACTCCACCGACACTACCACCGGCAAATATCCCTAAAAATTGGCTCGAGGAGTAAAACCCCATCGCAGAGCCTCGCCGCGCGCTGGGCGCAACTTTCGAAACCAGTGCGGGCAGCGTCGCTTCGAGATAATTAAAGCCAACAAAAAAGACCAACACAGCAACCACAAACAATGTGAGCGTTGGGGACCACGCTAAAACGAGAAAGCCAACCAACATCACAGCGATTGCCGGCAGGATCTTGACCAAAATATCAAGTGAACCCCGCCAACGAATGACCAACGGCAACATCAGCAGAAAGGAACCCAGCAATATGCACAAGTAATAAACAGCATGCTCGTCAATGGCGACGCCAAACTGGCTGAGCATGATCGGGATCACTAAAAAGCTCGACATTAGTAAGTAATGATTCATAAAAATACTCAGATTTAACATCTGAAGTTGTAATCGGTACGACACTGCGCCGGCTTCGCTGACGTCATCGCCCCCAGCAGGATCAACCATTAAATTGCTCGCGCCAGGCAACACCAAGCAAACCAGTAGCAGCGCCAAAGTCCCCGTTAAGGCGGCGAGATAAAATAGCGCTTGCAGGCCGCCATAGGCATAGAGAAGTGGTCCCAGCACGAGGGACCCGCCAAAGGCGAGCCCAATACTGCCCCCCACCATTGCCATCGCGCGCGCCCTATATTCAAAGCGCATGCCGTCCGCGAGCACCGCCAAAAGCACGCCAGCAATCGCGCCTGAGCCTTGTAGCGCTCGACCAACCAACACCCATTCAATTCGTTCTGCCAGCGCCGCAACCAAACTTCCGGCAATAAAAATGCTGAGACCCGCAATTAGCATTGGCTTGCGGCCAAATCGATCGGAGAGATAGCCGTAGGGCACTTGCAGCAAAGCTTGGAACAAGCCATAGATCCCAAGGGTGAGCCCTATCAACATAGGGCCACTGCCATAGAGCTTGCTCGCAGCCAAGGTAAAAACCGGCAAAATGCTGAACAAGCCCAGCATTCGAACGAAGTACAAAAGGCTTACAATGGCCGCCGTCGTTCGTTCTGATGTGTTCATGGATCTCACTTAAGGGCAATCTGATCTTTGCGAAATGACGTTCAAACCCTTAGTATCGCTACCAACTCGTTGGTTGCCATCTCAAAACGCTGAAGGACCCTCATCATATCGCCGCTAGAGCGGGCACCGCGTCTGTTTTTGCGCCGCATAAACCGGGCAGGGAATGATAACAGGGTTTGCGATTACTCGCACGAATCAACACGTCTACTTGCCTTTTCGTGAGACAACGCGGCACCAAAAAACAGCAGAATGATTACCTCGGGATGTCGACCATGCTTAAGAAAACGATTTCGATCCGGGGCGCTCGCACCCACAATTTAAAAAATGTCGATCTCGATATCCCGCGCGATTCGCTGACTATTATTACAGGGCTCTCTGGCTCTGGAAAATCGTCTCTAGCCTTTGATACGCTCTATGCAGAGGGTCAGAGGCGGTACGTTGAGAGCCTTTCGACCTACGCCCGGCAATTCCTCGCAATCATGGAAAAACCCGAGGTCGATCATATTGAAGGGTTATCACCGGCAATTTCGATCGAACAAAAATCGACGTCGCATAATCCACGATCAACGGTCGGCACCATTACCGAAATCGCAGACTATTTGCGGCTGTTGTTCGCGCGGGTCGGCACACCACATTGCCCGGACCACCATCAACCTCTCAAAGCACAAACCGTGGCTCAAATGGTCGATCTGGTTTTAGAAACGCCACTTGAAACCAGACTAATGCTGCTCGCACCGATTGTGCAGCAAAAGAAAGGGGAGCATCAGCAAGTTTTCAAACAGTTGGCCGCTCAAGGTTTTGTGCGAGCCCGAATCGATGGGATTGTCACAGACCTTGATGATCTACCAACCCTTGATAAACAAAAGCGGCATTCCATCGAGGTTGTCGTCGACCGTTTCAGCGTTAGAGCCGATCTCGCGACCCGATTAGCGGACTCTTTTGAAACCGCCATCCAGGCCTCAGGCGGGCTGGCTATTATTGCGTACCTTGATGAGCCCACCAAAACGAACCTGTTGTTTTCCGCCAATTATGCCTGCCCAACCTGCGGTTACTCCATGCCGGCCTTAGAACCAAGAATCTTTTCCTTCAACAATCCTAACGGCGCCTGCAAAACGTGTGACGGGCTGGGCACCAAACGTGTTTTTGACCCAGAGGCCATCATCCGAGACGATGAGCTGGCCATCTCGGAGGGCGCTATTTCAGGTTGGGACCGCCGGCACGTTTATTATTATCAATTACTAGAACAAATTGCGACCCATTATAATTTCTCCTTGGAGCAGCCCTTCCGTGCGTTGTCTGAGGCACACCGAACGGTCATCTTGTACGGCAGCGGCGAAACCGAGATTCCTTTTTACTATGCAGACCAAACCGGTCAAAGGGTGCTGAGACAGCACCGATTCGAAGGCATTATTCCGAACCTTGAGCGACGCTATGACGAGACCAGCTCACAAGCTGTCAAAGACCAACTGGGGCAATGGCTACATGAGCGGCAGTGCGCCGCCTGCTCTGGCCAACGATTGAACCCGGGCGCCTTAGCCGTCACCATTCAATCCAAGAATTATGCCGACATCTCAAATCTTAGTATTGAAGATGCCTTTCACTGCCTAAAAACCCTTGATCTAGATGGCCAAGAAGCCGAAATCGCCAAAAAAATCGTCAGCGAAATATTAGCTCGTCTAGGCTTCCTCATCGATGTTGGGCTTAATTATCTTTCCCTAGCACGACCCGCCAATACGCTCTCAGGGGGAGAAGCGCAACGGATCCGTCTTGCAAGCCAGATTGGGGCAGGTCTCGTTGGCGTGATGTATATTTTGGATGAACCCTCTATTGGTCTTCATCAGCGAGACAATCAACGGCTCCTGAGCACCTTGAACAGACTGCGTGATCTTGGCAACACCGTTATTGTTGTTGAACATGATGAAGAAGCCATCCGAGCGGCTGATTTTATTGTTGATATTGGTCCCGGCGCGGGCGAATTGGGCGGCGCAGTGCTGGCCTCAGGCACGCTTCAGGATATCCTTGATTGTCCCACTTCGATCACTGGACAGTTTCTTTCTGGTGCTCGACGCGTGGCCGTACCGCGCAATCGACAAACGCCAAAAGACGCGCAATGGCTAAAGCTGCTGGGGGCATCCGGTAATAACCTGCAAACACTCGATCTGGCCATCCCAATCGGTCTGCTGACCTGCATCACGGGTGTCTCGGGATCCGGTAAGTCGACACTAATTAACCAGACCCTATACCCAGTTGCTGCCACCGCGTTGAATGGCGCCACCACCCTGACCGCTGCGCCCTACACCGACATTGAGGGTCTGGCCTTTTTAGATAAAGTCGTCGATGTCAGCCAAAGTCCGATTGGTCGAACACCGCGCTCTAACCCGGCAACCTACACCAATATCTTTACCGCAATTCGAGACCTCTTTGCGGGTACGGCTGAGGCAAGGTCCAGAGGCTACAAGTCTGGCCGGTTTAGCTTTAACGTTAAAGGGGGTCGCTGCGAGGCATGCCAAGGCGATGGATTGATTAAGGTCGAGATGCATTTCTTGGCCGATATTTATGTACAGTGCGACGAATGCGAGGGCAAACGCTACAACCGAGAGACGCTTGAGATTCTCTATAAAGGTCGCTCAATCGATGCCGTTCTGCATATGACCGTAGATGAAGCGGTGTCCTTTCTGGGCGCAGTTCCCGTAATCAGGCGACGGTTGGAGACCTTACAAGAGGTTGGCCTCGGCTACATCCGCCTAGGTCAAAGTGCGACAACCTTGTCTGGCGGTGAAGCGCAGCGCGTTAAACTTGCCCGGGAACTCGCAAAAGTGGATACCGGTCGGACTCTTTATATCCTCGATGAACCAACAACCGGGTTACATTTTCATGATATCGATCAACTGCTAGGCGTCATTCACAAATTGCGGGATCGTGGTAACACCGTGATTGTGATTGAACATAACCTAGATGTGGTGAAGACCGCCGATTGGGTGATAGACCTAGGTCCCGAAGGCGGCGCTGGGGGCGGACGCATTCTCTGCCAAGGCACCCCCGAAACCGTAGCGGACCACCCAACCTCGTCGACCGGGCAGTACTTAAAGCCTCTACTTGAGCAAGCTTCTAACCCATAATCGACGGGGTATTAGGCGCTCGCGTAAACACTCTGAACCGCATCAATCGCCTGGCCTCGGTGAATGGGTGCGTTACTCTGAGCCAGAACCGCTTCAAGCGCCGATACGCACAATAAAACATTTTCAGCTCGACTAGCATATCCCATCAGACCAATTCGCCAGACCTTTCCAGCGAGCGGACCCAGGCCAGCACCGATTTCTAAGTTATAAGACCCAAGCAAAGCTCGGCGAATCAGAGCCTCATCAACGCCTGCGGGCACTTCAACCAAATTGAGCTGCGCGAGACGCTCGGATTCCGGCACAAAAAATCGCAGGCCCATTGCCTCAAGACCGGCTTTAAGCGCCTGATGATTCAGCGCATGGCGAGCCCATGCCGCGGAAAGCCCCTCCTCTGTTGCCATCAACAACGCTTCATGCAGCCCATAAAGCGCATTGACCGGCGCTGTATGATGATAGGCTCGCGTTGAACCCGCGCCCCAATACCCCATCACGAGATTCATATCTAGAAACCAAGAGGAGACCGGCGTTTTTCGCGTTTGGGTTAGGCTCGCCGCACGTTCGGACATCGTAAAGGGAGAGAGTCCGGGCGCACAGGACAAGCACTTCTGCGTCCCGCTATAGACAACATCAGCGCCCCAGCCATCCACGTCAACCTCACAACCGACCAAGGACGTCACACAATCGACAATCGTCAAGCAGCCTGCAGCATGGGCCATTTCGCATAAACTTTTTGCATCAGACCGGACACCCGTCGAGGTCTCTGCATGCACAAAGGCAACAATTTTAGTATCCGGATGGGCCTGCAATGCCGTACGCAGTTGCTCAGGATCAATTGCGCGCCCCCAATCCGTCTCAAGCAAAACCAAGTCACCGCCGAACCGCCGTACGTTTTCCGCCATACGGCCACCAAACACACCATTTTGTAAGATGATCACCTTGTCGCCTGGCTCAATCAGATTCACGAAACTTGCCTCCATCCCCGCACTACCCGGTGCTGATAGCGGAATGGTCAAAGCGTTCTGAGTTTGAAACACGCCCTGCAACATCACTTTAATTTCATCCATTAACCGGATGAACTCGGGATCCAAGTGTCCAATGGTCGGCTTCGCCATCGCCGTCAAGATTCTCGGATGGACGTCCGATGGGCCCGGACCCATTAACGTTCTTGGGGTTGGTGAAAACGTTGTGATCATCGCGGTTATCCTTTTCTTAGGCCTCTAACTCAATACTCTTTCAGGCGTCTTATCAAACGCAAAAGGGCCGGATAAACCGGCCCCCTTTTCTTCACCTAAACGCTGTTTAGGCTTCTTCTACGACATCCAAATCTTCTTCATCGGGGATCTCCCGATCAACCAACTCGACGTAGGCCATCGGCGCCTTGTCCCCGGCTCTAAAGCCCGCTTTCAAAATTCGAGTGTAGCCACCAGGTCGATCCTGAAAGCGAGGACCTAGATCCGTAAAGAGCTTACCGACAACCGCTTTATCCCCTGTTCGGGCAAACGCCAACCGACGATTCGCCACAGAGTCTTGCTTCGCGAGCGTGATCAACGGCTCCGCGAAACGCCGCAATTCTTTCGCTTTTGGCACGGTTGTCTTGATGACTTCGTGCTCCATAAGCGAGCAAGCCATATTCTTGAACATTGCCTTTCGGTGAGAGGCGTTCCGGTTGAGTTGCTTTCCACTTTTTCTATGACGCATGGTAGTTCCTAATCTAACTTAGCTCGGCTTGTTCAGACCGATGATTTAACCCAACAAACGATCGTCACCCCGTAAACTCATGGGTGGCCAGTTCTCTAGTCGCATTCCCAGTGATAATCCACGTGACGCCAAAACATCTTTTATTTCAGTGAGCGATTTCTTACCTAAATTGGGCGTTTTTAGCAATTCAACTTCGGTCCGACGAATCAGATCACCGATGTAGTAAATATTTTCCGCTTTCAAGCAGTTCGCTGAACGAACCGTCAGTTCAAGATCATCAACCGGTCGCAATAGAATCGGATCGATTTGCTCTTCAACTTGCTTCTCTTCTGGCGAATCACTGCTTTCCAAATCGACAAAGACGGCAACTTGCTGCTGTAAAATCGTTGCTGCTCGTCGGATCGCTTCTTCAGGATCGATCGTACCGTTGGTTTCAAGATCGATGATGAGCTTGTCCAAATCGGTTCGCTGCTCTACCCGCGCGCTATCGACCTTATAGGCAACTCGGCGCACCGGGCTGTAGGAGGCATCTAACAACAGACTGCCAATCACCCGACCGGAATCCTCTTCGCTAACCGCTGTATCTGCAGGTTGATAGCCTCGACCACGACCAACTGTCGCCCTAAGGTTCAGTTTGCCCGCGCCATTAAGCGTCGCAATAACATGATCTGGGTTAGCAATCTCGACATCATGATCTAGCTGAAAGTCCCCAGCCGTCACAACTCCTGGGCCGGTCTTGGTCAGCGTCAACTCAGCCGTATCCGCCGTGTTCAACTTAACGGCGACTCCTTTCAAATTCAGTAAGATCTCGATGACATCTTCTTCAACGCCCTCAATTGCACTGTATTCATGCAGAACGCCATCAATCTCAACTTCCGTAATCGCACAACCCGGCATGCTCGACAGCAAGATACGGCGCAGCGCATTACCCAACGTATGGCCAAAACCACGCTCCAAAGGCTCAAGGATCACCTGCGCCTGAGTAGTGCTTACCTGGTCAACCTGGATATGCTTAGGCGTTAAAAATTCTAATGACGAATGAGGCATACCTTATTCTTCCTTAATCTTAATTGAATTCAGTCGCTTACTTAGAGTAGAGCTCAACAATCAAATTTTCGTTGATTTCTGATGGAAGCTCGTCGCGTTCAGGATAGGCTTTCAACACCCCTTCCAAGCGATCCACGTTTACTTCAACCCAATCGACTGAAGAACGCTGAGCTGCCAAGTTCAAGGCACCTTGAATACGTAACTGACTTCGTGAACGCTCACGAACCGTCACCGTATCGCCAGCTTCCACCTGGAAAGATGGGATGTTAACCACCTGTCCATTTACAAGAATTGACTTATGAGAGACAAGCTGCCGAGATTCAGCACGGGTACAACCAAAGCCCATGCGATACACGACATTATCAAGACGCCGCTCTAGAATACGCAGCAAATTCTCACCTGTTGCGCCCTTCTGGCGGTCAGCCTTCTTGTAATAATTACGGAACTGCTTTTCCAATACGCCATAAATTCGGCGAACCTTTTGCTTTTCCCGTAACTGGATACCGTAGTCAGTCGCGCGCGATCGACGATGACCGTGCATTCCTGGCGCGGTCTCCATTCGACACTTCGACTCAATCGGTCGAACGCCACTCTTAAGGAAAAGGTCGGTGCCTTCTCTTCTACACAACTTCAACTTAGGGCCGAGATATCTGGCCATTGGCAATCTCCTCTTTTACACCCGACGCTTTTTAGGGGGTCGACATCCGTTATGCGGAATCGGTGTCACATCTGTAATATTGGTTATTCGATAGCCCACAGAGTTGAGTGCCCTGACTGCGGCC
>JABGWC010000270.1 GCA_018645765.1 Gammaproteobacteria bacterium
AAAGGTTGGATTGGCATGACTTGGCCAAAGGCCTATGGCGGCGGCGGGCAGTCCTTTCTTGAGCGTTATGTTGTGACCGAAGAGTTGCTGGCAGCGGGTGCACCGGTAGGGTGTCATTGGATTGCTGATCGGCAAAGCGGGCCCCTGCTCTTGAAGTTTGGTACTGAGGCCCAAAAACAAGCGTTCTTACCTGGGATCATTTCCGGAGAAAGTTTTTATTCTATCGGGATGTCGGAGCCCGACACGGGGTCTGATCTTGCCTCGATTCGCACCAGCGCCGTGCAAGTGCCGGGCGGCTGGTGTTTGAATGGCAGTAAAATTTGGACCAGCAATGCCCACCTGAATCATTTTATGGTGACCTTAGTGCGAACAGCCCCCGCAACCGAAAACCGTCACGAAGGCATGAGTCAATTTATTGTGCCGATTCATGCCGATGGTGTGACCGTTCGGGGCATTGATAACTTGGCGGGCGAGCAGGATTTTAATCAAATTTTCTTCGACGATGTCTTCATTCCGGATGATCATGTGGTGGGCGCGCCCGGCAATGGTTGGGCGCAGGTCATGAGTGAGCTGGCCTATGAGCGCAGTGGACCGGAACGCTTTTTAAGTGCCTTTCGCGTATTGGCTGAGTTTGGAAAAAGCTTGCAAAACGGTGCGACGGAATCCCAAGCACGGCTTTATGGGCAGCTGGTAGCACATTTGGTGGTTCTGCGGCGGATGTCGATCTCGATTGCGAGTTTGCTAGAAAACGGTCTGATGCCGGATACGGAAGCGGCGCTCATTAAAGATCTGGGTAATAGCTATGAACGCTTGGTGCCGGAGGTGGTTCGTCTGTACTTGCCAGGACAGGTGCCGAAGGGCTTGGCCCAAGCGCTTGAGGAATGTGTTTTGCACGCACCCTCATTTACGTTACGGGGTGGTACCCGGGAAATTTTACGCGGCATGATCGCCCGTGGTTTGGGCTTGAGGTAGTACGATGAATGAAGAACAACAGCTGATTGGCGAGATGGCGCGCCGGATGTTGGACGACCATTGCGGTCCCGCAGTCGTTGACCAAGCAGAGCAGGGTGATTACCCCTCAGATCTATGGACGCTACTGGTTGATAATGGGCTCACAACGCTTGGCATTGATGAAGCGCTCGGCGGTGCGGGCGGCACGTTTGGTGACGCCCTCGTTGTGTTGCGAGAAGCGGGCCGAAAAGCGGCGCCCCTACCGCTGGCAGAAACGCTGCTTGCAGGACGATTATTGTCTAGCCTTGAACAGCGTCTGCCGAGTGGTCCCATGTGTTTTGTGCAGGGCGCGGTGACGCTGACTGAATCAGGTCAGTTGCAGGGGACGGTGCACGGCGTTAAATTTGCGCGGCACTGTCAAACGCTTTTAGTTGCGGCGCGGCGCGGCGAGGACCCCGTGATTTGCCACATTCCGGCGGCAACGGTTGCGGTCACGCAAGGCAAGGATGTCGCGGGTGAGCCCAGTGATGATCTCGACTTGTTCGTCCAGGTTCAACCGGAGGCCTGCTTTACGATTGATGAGGCGCAGCTCGATGCTGTGTTGGTTTGGGGCGCGGCAATGCGGTCTGTCATGATGGCGGGCGCCTTAGAAGAAGCGTTGGCGGCAACGGTTGGTTACTCACTGGAGCGTAAACAGTTTGGTAAGTCCATCGCGAAATTCCAGGCCATCCAGCAACAGTTGGCTGTGTTCGCGACGCAGGTCGCGGCGAGTACTCGAGCAGCTGAGACGCTCATGGTGCAACCGGAGACCACCAGCATCGATGTGGCCATCGCCAAAGCGCGTATTGGTGAGGCCGCGGGTATTTGTGCTGAGATCGCGCATCAGGTTCATGGCGCGATTGGGTATACCCGAGATCATCGCCTCAATCATCTTACACGCCGCCTGTGGGCCTGGCGTGATGCATTTGGCCATGAGGCGTATTGGCAGGAGCGTCTTGGCCGCACCCTGTTGGCCGATAAAACCGGGGATCTCTGGCAGCAGGTTACAGCGCTCGGTTAGGGTGCTCATGAGGTGTAAAACCGAGGCGCTGCAGAGCGGATTGGTGTTTAGACGCGGGGCACGCCCGAGTCTTCAGGGGTTGTTGCTCGGGGTTGGCACTCGGTGGTTTCAGCTCGGCCACTAGCACGGGTTGTGAGGCGCACCACCCGCCGAAGTATTCGGTCAACGGTTGCCGTCTGGCGGCGTCAGCACGCGCCTGTCGCGGCGTAGCGGTTTTTTTCTAAACAAGGCTTTTTACTTGCGCGGCCTGCTCACGCTGATCCAAAGACAACGGCCCGCGTGAGGCCCTCCCGCAACAACCTTTTATCTTAGATAGACGATTCATCAGGGTCAGCGGCCTAGAGATCGCGCTCAGGCTATGTCACCAGATTCATTGCGCGTCCGCGCGCCCAAGCGAGCGCTTCAATCAGACGTTAACAAGAAATCAGACGCCGTAGTTGCCGGCAGTGAAGTGGTGACAACGCCTTGGTCAATC
>JABGWC010000165.1 GCA_018645765.1 Gammaproteobacteria bacterium
CTTCCCAATGGTGTTCGTTGAAGGCGAAATTTCAAATTTCAGCGTGCCGGCCTCGGGTCACTGGTACCTGACGCTTAAAGATGAGGGCGGCCAGCTGCGCACCGCCATGTTCCGCAATAAAAACCAGCGGGTTCGTTTCAAACCCAGGAATGGTCTGAAGGTGCTCATTCGCGGCAAGATCAGTCTGTACGAAGCGCGCGGCGAGTATCAATTCATCGCAGAACACATGGAAGAAGCAGGCGAGGGCGAGCTGCGGCGGGCGTTTGAGGCACTCAAGCAACGCTTGCAGACAGACGGCCTATTTGACGAGTCGCGCAAGCGCGCTTTACCGGCGCTGCCTAAACACCTTGCGATTATTACCTCACCCACCGGTGCTGCGATCCGGGACGTCCTGAGCGTACTGAACCGGCGGTTCCCAGCGCTCAACTGTACGATCATTCCCAGCCAAGTCCAGGGCGAGGAGGCAACCCAGCAGATCGTTGCTGCCTTGGAATTGGCGAATACATTTTCAGAGCCCGTGTTTGACGCCATCTTACTCACCCGAGGCGGCGGCTCATTAGAGGATCTTTGGACCTTTAATACCGAACCCGTCGCACTCGCGATCGCCAACAGCCGCGTTCCCGTTGTGAGCGCCATCGGTCACGAATCCGACTTCACCATTGCTGATTTCGTGGCAGACCTGCGGGCCGCAACGCCCTCAGCGGCGGCTGAAATTCTTGCCCCAGACCAAACCGACTGGATGCAGCAATTCGACGGCCTAGCTCAGCGTTTAACGCGAGCCCAAAGCAGCCAACTGAGGGCCGCCCAGGCTTCTGTGCAAAGCTTAGCGCGGCGTCTACGCAACCCATCCCAAACCCTGACTCAGATGAGCGATCGTCTGGAGCGGCTTCAACCGCGACTGTTAACGGCTGTGAAACGCGCCTTAGATCACCCAGAATTAGACCGCTTAGAAAAACAATTAAACACCGGCATTGAGCAGCAACTCAAGCAAGCTCAAACTCGGCTGTCATTCGCTTCAGTGAGACAAACTGAGCTGATCGAGCGGCAACTTAACGATGAACGCAGTAATCTGCACCGACTCGCCGGTCAACTCAATGCGCTCAGCCCATTGGCCGTCATGGAGCGCGGATTCAGCCTGGTTCGAGACGAGGCGCAAGCCGTCATCGGCCGCGCAGCGCAACTGCAGGCTGAGCAAACCGTCACGATCGACTTTGCCGATGGCACGGCGGACGCCATCATTCGCAATTCACCCACGCTCAAAATAGAGGAGACTCCTTGAAACCCGTTTTATTTTTAAGCGTCCTCTTTGCCGCACTATTGTCATTCCAAAGCCCGGTTGCCGCCCAGCCCTCTCATAGCCCAGTACCTGGTGGCGTTGCGGTAATCGCACTCCCCGCGAACACAAAATCCGCCCAGTTCCTCGGCAACCCGGTTCTAATTACCGGTGATTCAGCGAACCCCTTAGCGATTGTAGGCATTGCAATGGATCAGGTGCCAGGACCTGCTCAGCTTGATCTTGTGAGCGGCACAATCACCTTCGATGTGCTTGAGAAAAGCTATCTGACCGAGCGCCTAACCATCCCAGACAATAATAAGGTTACGCCGCCTGCGCGGGATTACGATCGAATCGGTCGGGACCGGCAAGAGATGATGGCGGTTTTCGAGTCTTTCACCCTCGACCGAAGCATTGACGCCACAACCCTTGCTTTCATCACGCCGGTCCAGGGCCGAATCTCATCACCTTTTGGCAAACGCCGGATTTTGAATGACCAACCTCGAAGCCCGCACTCGGGCTTGGATATCGCAGCACCAGAGGGCACCCCCATCAAAGCTGCCGCTGGTGGCATCGTGCGCGCCACCGGTGATTACTTTTTCAACGGCAACACCGTGCTGATTGATCATGGCCAAGGGCTCATTACGATGTATTGCCACCTCAGTAAAATCGAGGCGGCGCTCAACGCGACCGTCGAGCAAGGTGAGGTGATAGGCCTGGTCGGCCAAACTGGACGGGTTACCGGACCGCATTTGCACTTCAGCGTTAACTTAAATCAGGCTCGGGTGGATCCAGCTTTGTTTATTGCCCAGCCCTGAACTCAGTAATAGTAGTCTGCTTAATCTGAAGGGCTGGCCATTATTTGAGCAGGCGTTTTATGAACACGCACTGTGGGAGCCCGCATTGACTCTAAAGCAGTTGATGGCGGATCCCTCAAACCGAATCCAGCAGAGATTTTCTCGATGAATGCGCTAGCGTTTTCGTCTCTTCGCACGCTCAACATCATCTTTCATCAAACGTCGCTTTTTACTCACTTCTCGATCCGTGAGTTTTACTTTCTTATCTTTGAAAGGATTATCACCGGTTCTAAACTCAATTCTGAGCGGCGTGCCTTCTAGGCCAAGCGCTTTGTGGAACCGCTTCTGCAGATAGCGCTTATAAGCCTCCGGCACCGCTTCGGTTTGATTCCCATGCACGATGATGATCGGCGGATTACTGCCCCCTGCATGCGCGTAACGAAGCTTAATGCGTCGGCCATTCACCATCGGCGGCTGATACTCTGCCAAGGCCTCGGCCAAAATTTTGTTCAATTTCGTGGTTGCCAGAGACTTGGTTGCGGAATCATAGGATTTAAGAACCGACTTATACAGATGACCCACACCAGAGCCATGTAGCGCGGAGATAAAGTGGATTGTTGCAAAATCGATGAACGTTAACCGACGCTCTATTTCGCTTTTGATATGGTTTTTCTGTTCTTGGTTGGTGCCATCCCACTTATTAACCGCAATCACGAGCGCGCGGCCCGCTTCCAAAACATGCCCTAAGAGGTGCAGATCTTGATCAACGAGGTTTTCATGCGCATCGATCATCAAAATCACAACGTTTGCGTCAGCAATGGCATCTAACGCCTTAATCACTGAAAATTTTTCAACGGCTTCAGAGATTTTTCCGCGCCGGCGAACCCCTGCCGTGTCGATAATCGTGTATTCCTGACCTTCGCGCTCAAACGGAATGTAAATGCTATCCCGCGTTGTACCGGCCTGGTCAAAGACGACGACCCGATCCTCTCCAAGCATTCGATTGACCAAGGTCGACTTACCCACGTTGGGGCGTCCGACCACCGCCATCTTAATACCGCGCGCTTCTTCGGCTGCCGTCTCATCGTCTTCCTTGACGGGCAGACGCGCGAGCACAACGTCAGACATTAAAAAAGACACACCATGACCATTGGAGGCCGAAATCAGTTCACAACCCCCAAATCCCAGCTCGGCGAATTCGCCCTCGATATAATCGCTGTTCTGACCATCGATTTTATTGGCGACCAAAACAACCGGTTTATTCTGAGTACGCAGCAGGCGCGCGATATCATGGTCGCCGGGCAGTCGTCCGGACTTAGCGTCAACTAAAAATAAGACAAGATCTGCTTCGCTGATAGCCGCTCGGGACTGCTCGGCCATGGGTTTATCAATGCCCTGCTCGTCGCCCGACAACCCACCGGTATCAATCACCAGATAATCGAAATCCCCCATGACACCCCGACCGTACTGCCGGTCCCGGGTTAAACCTGGGATGCTGGCAACCAAGGCGTCTCGAGTTTTAGTCACTCGATTAAAAAGCGTGGATTTCCCAACGTTCGGGCGGCCGACTAGGGCAATGACGGGGAGCATCAAATAGGCTACTGAATCTCGAAGGCCGAAAGGCGTCCGCTATTGCCCATAACATACAGCCGGTTACCATCGGCGAGCGCCGGGGTATAAAGCCCTTTGGTATCAACGCGGCGACGCCCCACAAACCGCCCATCCGATTGCGCAATCAAATGAACATAGCCTTCAAAGTCCCCGACCGCCAGGTAGCTACCGATCGCGATCGGCGTCGTAAGGTCTCGATTTAGAAGATCATCCACCTCCCACTGAATTCGACCATTGTCCATATCAAAAGCCGTTATCTGATCACTGACAGAGGCCAAATACACATTACCAAACCCTGCGCCTAAGCCAACGGTTGTTGAGGCCTCTTCGGACCAGAGCGGGCGGCCGGCGTTTAAATCAATCGCGAGGATCCTGCCTTGATAGCTTGCGACATAAAGCCTGCCACTTTGAAAAACCATCTTGCCGTCAATATCAATCAACCGTTCTAAATCGGAACGTCCTGTGGCCGCTGCCACGCGCTCATCGATCGCGGCGACACCGCGATCCGGATCAATCAAGGCCACGCGCCCATTGGCAAACCCCGCAATCACGACATCATCACGGAGGATTGGTGTTGCCGTGCCGCGCAAGGTCAATGCGGGTAAAGAGGTACTAAACCGCCAGCGCTGCTCGCCGGTAAACGCATCCAATCCTGTTACGCTGCCATCGATGGCTTGCGCAACAACCAATTGATTGAGGATCTGTGGCGGCGCGAGCACTTCGCTCGACACTTCAGCGCGCCATGCGATCGAACCGTCGCTTTGATACAGGGCCAAGACTTCCCCGGCAGACGTTCCAACCAGCACAATATCGTTGCCCGCACCAACACCGCCTGTAATAACATCGACGTCTTTCGCAAAAGCGTGATCAACGTCCGCCTCGGCATAAAGGTCTCGCACGTCCCGAGACCAAACCTTATTGCCGGTGTCCGCTTGAACAGCCAAAATCGTGCCATCAGCAGAGGCTGCGAAAATGCGACTGCCACTTAATGCAGGCTCAAGCTTAATCGCTTTATCTGCGGCGCCCGCGCCCACTCGCGCGGTCCACAGCGCAGAAAAAGCCACCTCTGACTGGATTTTCTGAAGCGCCGCTGGCTTGATGACGTCTTCATCTTTGCCGTCAAACCAACTGCAACCGCTCATTAGACCTAGCAGCAGAATATAAGGCAATGTGCGCCAGGTCATCATCCATTGTCCTTAGTTTCTGCTTGCGACTCATCTGCCACCGCGTCGAGACCCGCCGCGGCATCTTCAACCGATACCGCGTCGTTATTGGCGCCGCTTCCATCAGCCTCCACTGTATCCACGTTCGCCGCAGCAAACGTCAAATCTTCAACCTTCATGGTTAAACCAGGCAAGCCCTCTTCACCCGCTGTGTTGACCGCCAGCTGATAGGCCTGCCTTGCCTCATCGAGGCGATCGAGCTGGTACAACAAATCGCCTTCGACCTCATGCCGGCCTGACATAAAACTCGCCCATTCGAGCGGTTCAGCCAGCAAGGTCAAACCCTCCTCAGGCCGGTCCTGGGCACCCAAAAGTCGTGCCAATCGAATCTGGACCAAGGGCGCCAGGTGCGAATTCGCTGCGCCTGAGATTGATCGCAAGGCCGTTTCAGCATCGCTCAGATTGCCTGCACTAAACTGCAGCTTTGCAACCTGCAGTCCGGCCAAGACCGCATAGTCCGTATCCGGATAATCCGCAACAAAGGCGTCTCCCAAGTCGATTGCCCCGGCTCGTTTATCGTCGTCCGTTGCGCTCTCGCGCGCCGCAGCTTGGAACGTCGTAAACGCGTCGCTCGCAGCCTCGGCTGCTGCCTGCTTTTGGTCTTCCCAGGATCTGAATCCAAAGTTACCGCCCAGAACAAGGACCAACCCAATTGCTAAAAACCAACCGTTCTGACGTAAAAAAGTCTGAATTTTCTCGACTTGCTCTTCTTCGCTCGTATCCAGCGCCACGTGCCTACTCCTGTACCAAGTTCTTTACTGTTTGCTGTTTGTCGCTTATTGCTTGAAACGCTGCTGCAACTGTTCAATCAAAGCCGACATTTGAACCAATGCCTGCCCCCCTTCACCCCGTAATTCACGGACACTCACCGCATCTTGCGCAAGTTCGTCTTCTGCAACAATGAGCGCAATCTCAGCCCCAGACGCATCGGCTTTCTTCATTTGCGCCTTGAGCTTTCCAGCACCGGCATGAACCTGAACCGAAAGTCCCAGGTGCGTCCGCACTTTTTCTGCGAGTACAAGCATCTTGCCCCGCGCGTCCTCTCCAACAGAAACACCATAAATATTGATCGAAGGCCCTTGCACTGCCTGACCTTCAAGCATCAACGCAAGTCGATCTAGACCCAATGCAAAGCCCACACAGGGCGTGGGTTTACCCCCTAACTGCGCCACCAACCCATCGTAGCGGCCCCCACCACAAATGGTACCTTGGGCACCCAATTCATCCGTGACCCATTCAAAAACAGTGCGGTTGTAATAGTCCAAACCGCGCACAATGCTGGGATTAATCCGATACCCCTGCCCAGCGGCGTCCAGTATCGCACACAGGTCATCAAAATGCTTTCGAGACGCCGGGTCAATAAAGTCGCTGAGGACCGGTGCGTCCACCAAAAGCGCCTGTGTTGTTGGGACTTTGGTATCCAAAATGCGCATCGGATTGGTCGTCAGCCTGCGAAGGCTATCTTCGTCCAAATCCGCTTTAAAACGCGTTAAATAGTCCACCAAAGCCGCGCCAAAGGCGCGCCTGCTTTCCACATCACCGATCGAGTTGAGTTCAAGGGTTACCGAGTTCGACAAGCCTAAAACCGACCAAAGCCGCGCGGAAAGCAGCAGTAACTCCGCATCAACATCCGGGCCTTCCATACCAATGCACTCAACCCCAATCTGGTCAAACTGCCGGTACCGTCCTTTCTGAGGTCGCTCATAACGGAACATCGGCCCTGTGTACCAAAGTCTTTGGGTTTGATTAAACGCTAGACCATGCTCATTCACAAAACGCACCAAGCCAGCTGTGCCTTCCGGACGCAGTGTCAAACTCTCTTCGTTGCGATCATTGAAGGTGTACATTTCTTTTTCGACAATATCAGTGCTCGCACCGACCAACCGACTGAACAAACTGGTGCTTTCCAGTATCGGCAATCCTACTTCCTGATAACCATAATCCGCCAAAACAATTCTGGCTTGATCTTCGATCAAACGGAATCGCGCTTTTTTTTCGGGTAGCAGATCCTGCATCCCACGAATGGCTTTTATTCTGTTACTCACCACAAGCTTCCACTCAGTTTGACGTTAATTAAACACTCTCATCGGCTTCGGCGGCGATTTTTTCGGCCACTCGCCGTCGAATCATCGCCTCAAGATCATCAATTAAATGCTCGTTGGTCACTTTTTGACTGGGCGCACCATCACGATAGATCAGATTATTTGGGGTTGCGCCAGTCAGCCCAATGTCCGCTTCTTTTGCCTCACCTGGTCCATTCACGATACAGCCAATAATCGCGACATCGAGCGGCGTTGTAATGTCTTCCACCCGACGTTCCAGTTCATTCACCGTAGAAATGACATCAAAGTTCTGACGAGAACAACTCGGACACGCCACAAAATGGATGCCTTTACTGCGCAGATGCAGGCTCTTCAGCAAATCAAACCCAACCTTTACTTCCTCAACGGGGTCCGCCGCCAACGACACGCGAATCGTATCGCCGATACCCGCCATCAGTAAAAAGCCAAGCCCGGCTGCGCTCTTCACCGTACCCGAACGCAAGGCGCCCGCTTCAGTAATCCCCAAGTGCAACGGTTGATCGATTTGTCCGGCAATACGCTGATACGCCTCGATCGTCATAAAAATGTCAGAGGCCTTCAGGCTCAGCTTGAACTGGTCGAAATTCAGAGCGTCCAGCATCTCAATATTGCGCAGCGCTGACTCGACCATTGCTGTGGCATTTGGCTCTTTATACTTGCGCATTAAGTCCTTGCCTAAGGACCCCGCATTAACACCGATCCGAATCGGAATGCCTTGATCTTTGCAGGCACTCACCACCGCCCGCACGCGATCCGGACTGCCGATATTGCCAGGATTAATCCGCAAACAATCCACACCCAGCGCTGCAACCTTGAGTGCAATCTTGTAATCAAAGTGAATATCGGACACTAACGGCACATCAACTTGGGCTCGAATTTTTCCGAACGCCTCTGCCGCATCCAAACTGGGCACCGAGACCCGAACAATGTCGGCGCCGGCGACTTCAAGACGCCGAATCTGAGCAACCGTTGCCGCAACGTCCAGCGTATTGGTATTGGTCATACTTTGAACTGCAATCGGGGCATCACCCCCCACCGGCACAGCACCCACCATGATCTGCTTGGATACCCGTCGCACTATCTTAGAATCTTGGTGCATAACGTTTCTCCTAATTCGTTAAGGTCAGTCGAGCGATCGCGTCGCGGGTTGTTGCCGAATCAAGGTCGATCGCTCGGCCATTAAACTCTAAACTCGCCATCGGCGCATTGCCGAGCAATACCGTCAAGGGCGCGCGCCCATTGAGGATTAGGACGTCACCGGCGCGATTCAGATCACCGTAAATCAATTCGTTTTGGCTATCCGCCACTTCAATCCAACATTCGCCAACGAGGGTCGCTTTTAATTCATCCGAGCCACCCGCATCCACTAGGATTTGTCGTCCATCACCCCGATTTTCTCGCCGAATTTCGACCTGCTTTGCAATCCCGCGTTCAACGTCCAGATTAAAGCTGGGTTGCGCCTGATCGCTCAATTGATCGACGCCCTCCGCTTCATTGGCCAAACCCTCTCCATCGCTGCCGCTCAATTCTAAGGGTTTAGGGTCAGATTCTGACACTGCCAAAACCAAGTCATCCGCGGCTTGATTAATCCTTCCCAGCGTTGGGTTCTCGGCCTTAGCAATCTGGTTCGCTAGTGCTACAACGTTCGTTGCTCGCTCAAAATCGGCCGCTAACGGAGGCACTGGCGCCTCACGGCCCGAAGTCGGTGCTTGGTCAAAGGCTTGGTCTAAAGGCTCCGGTTCAACCGGCGCGGTTTCAACATTGGCGGGGTCAGGCGACGCCGCCTCTGTGATCTCTGCACTAGGTTGCGCGCCTCGAACCGGCTCGGTCGCCGCGGGTGTCATCGCGCCGACGTCTGCCCGATCGTTGCCCGACGTCAACAACCACACCAGGACCACCAAAACCAAAACAATCCCCAGCCCGATGACGCCGGTGAGTACAACGGGCCCAGAAAATCGATTCTCTTTCACACTGACGGCAACATCAGCGGGGGTGTCTGGCAGCGATTCCCGAAATGCCTGGTCATATAATTGCACTAACTGATCGCCATCGAGACCCACAACCCGCGCATAACTGCGCAGGTAACCCCGGACAAACGCTTGCTTCGGCAGGCGATCAAACTCGCCCGTATCCATATGCCGAATGTACGTCTCGGTTAAAAACAGCTGGTCGGCAACCGACGCTTGGGTCATGCCAGCTGCTTCTCTGGCTTGTCTTAACTGATCAGAGACGGTCAACGTACTGGCCTCGCCCATTTCCTCAACGCCCATCCACCCCTCCTTGGGTCCCCTTGACCACCTCTAAAGCTTCCGTCGAGGCTGGATAGATCCGAATTAAATCAGCGGTGCATCGACTGCGCTCAGCCGCCTCTAAAAAAATGGCATAAATTTTTGTGCACGCGTAGAGACTTCTCGCTGATTCCGACGCGATCGCTCGGTGCCTCAAATACAGCGCTTTCGCAGCCGTAAAGTTTTGATCCTCTAGATGCAGCAATGTCAGCTCAAGCAGGGTTCTGGGCAATCGGGGATTCAATGCTTCGGCACGTTCAAAGGCGTCACGGGCAGCAAGTCGGTCATCCAGCGCGAGGAATGCCACCGCCAAATTCTCAAAAGCTTGAGGCCTTAGCTCGTAAAAGCGATCCTCGGTCGCAATGGTTAGCTGCTCAACCGCTTCACCGGGACGACCCTGAGCATATAAAAAACCGCCAAAGTTATTGCGCGCCGCGATCATCTCCGGGGCGAGCGCAATTGCACGCCTAAAATAAGACTCCGCGAGTTCGAACTCGCGCTCCTGCTGGAACACAATCGCTAACGTATGATGAGCTGGTGCCGATTGATCATCGATCGCCAGCGCTTTCATTAAGTTATCTTTAGCTCGGCCGTAATCGCCTTGCCGCAGATACGCCGTCCCAAGCTCAATGGCGCGCGCCGCGACCTCATCTTGATTGACTGCCGTGCCACCCCGATTCTGAGTGGTACAGCCCATCAAGCATAGCAGCACCAGAGCGAACGCGACGGCTCTCATTCGGCTGCCGCCTGTAATGCAATGCGTTGGTACCGCGCGCTACGGGAGGTGCGATCCACCACCTGACCTGCAAGCTGACCACACGCTGCATCAATATCATCGCCACGGGTAGTCCGCACCATCGTTGAGAAGCCCTTGCCAACCAAATAGTCTTGAAAATATCTGACACTGGCGGCGGACGGTCTCTTAAAGGTCGTGCCTGGGTAAGGGTTAAATGGGATTAAATTGATTTTGCAGGGAAAATGCTTCAGCAGAACCGCAAGCTCCCGAACCTGCTCGGCCTGATCATTGACGCCATCAAGCAACGTGTACTCGATGGTGATCGTGCGCTTCTCGCCTAAATTCTCGGCATAATCTCGGCAGGCATCCAGCAACATCGCGATGGGATATTTTCGATTGATCGGCACCAGCTGATCTCGAAGGGCATCATTGGGCGCGTGCAACGAGATCGCCAATGAGGCATCCGTTGTTTCTTTTAGCCTGAGAATCCCCGGGACGACGCCGGCCGTTGAAATCGTGACCTTGCGCTTCGAAATACCATAGCCCAAATCATCCATCATGACCGACACTGCCGGAATCACTTGATCGATATTGAGAAGCGGCTCGCCCATGCCCATCAGTACGACGTTGGTC
>JABGWC010000276.1 GCA_018645765.1 Gammaproteobacteria bacterium
AATATCCGTGAGCGCGTTGGCGAACTGTGCAAGCTTCTCCCGCTCGGCGGCATTATTCAGGACATTAGGATCGTCGTCTGTGGACGAAGCGTTGAGGATATTCAAGAGCCGCTGTTTTTGAGTGGTATCAGCCGTTTGCAGGGCGAGCCTCGCGGACAGGGCCAGCAGCGCGCCAAATACTGAAATCAAGTCCGAGGTCAGATTTTCGGGTCCTCGATCTCCTAAGTCTAGCAGGGGGCCCAGGACATCGAGGCTAGCATCATGGATCGCTTGGATGCGAACGCCGCCCGGTTGAACATTCACAATGCCCAATTGGGACAGGATCTTAATGGCTTCGCGAACGGCCCCGCGATTGACCTGAAAGCGTGCCGCTAAATCCCGTTCAGACGGTAAGCGTTCGCCTTGCCGATATTGGCCGAGCAAGATCTCGTCTCGCAAGTGCCCTGCAATCTCTTGGGCTCGAGCTGGGGTAGCGTCCCCTTGCTGTGTGGTATCGTTCATATTAAGGCCGTTAATGGACTATGCGAAGTCTTTATGGTGTACGGATCCTGCAAACCTTTGGTTCAAATTGGTTCGACCAGACCGGTTTGACCTGATTGGACCGACCATTTTGGACTGGCCCCTATGGTCTGACCTATATGGTCAGACCAAATGATAGCCGAGTCAGATGGCCAATAACAACCTTTAAAACGACACAGCGACCTATCGCGGCCCGCACTGACCTTGGTCTGCTCACTTGGCGAGGTTGATTTGTTGGCCGCCTAGACCCCGTCACGTAAGTACGCTTGCTGATGGTGTGGCGGTAAGGCTGGATGGCCTGGCACCTTGGTAGCGCATTCAAAATGCGCGCAAAGCGCTGCGTTTTGAGGTCTACAGGTTAGAATGCTGCGCGTCCGGCGGGTTTTGGTTTCAACAAAAAAGGTAGGTCACTTCAATATGACGACAAGCGAGTCCGAAGTTTCATGCGATGCCAGCGGCGTGGATAACCGGCCTTGGCAGGTTGCGGTCTTGTTGCTCCGGGATTTTTCAACCTACCGTCAGAACTTTCAGACCGTGACGGGCGGTGCAAGAACGCGATTCGAGGCCTCGGACTGGTTGGGCGCGCAAACGGCCGCACGAGCGCGCATTCAACTCTATAGCCAGTTTAGAGCCGGCTGCCTGCAGCGGATAGCGCCTTTAGTCAACGGGTTTTCGCTAGAAGACTGGGCAACAACCCGCCGATCTTTTGATGCATTAACCCAAGGCTTGCCCGATCGAGAACTGGCGCAAACGGGTTACAACACGATTTTTCGCAAACTGGTCGGCAGGACGCACTTAAGTCATGAACAAGCCTTTGTTCGACAGGCGATGATCGAGCAGGCGCCCCTTGAGTCTTTTGAAACGTTTCAGTTTGATCGCGCTCCGAATCTTTCGAGTCTTGTGGAAATGATTCTGTTGAGCTTTCCGTTCGATATTCCGTTTGCGCGTTTTGAGGATGACATTAAGGTGATAACAGCGCTCATGGCAGAAAATATTCAAGCTTTGACGGCCGTCAAATCGATGAGCGCCGTAATGTTGCGGAGCGTCTTTTACCGCAATAAGGGCGCGTACCTGATCGGCCATTTATCCCTTGATGATCGGGTGCGGCCGCTGGCCTTTGCGTTAAACAATGAAGCAGGGATTGGTATAACGGTCGATTCCGTGCTTTGGAATGAAAAAGATTTATCCCGGATATTCAGCTTTACGCGTGCTTATTTCATGGTGAACGTGAATCGACCGTCAGCCGTTGTGCAATTTTTGAATGGCCTTATGCCAGCGAAAAAACCTTCTGAACTTTACAGCAGTTTAGGCTACTACAAACATGGCAAAACCACATTTTACGCCGAACTTTCGCAACATCTTGGGCAATCAAAGGACCTGTTTGTAAAGGCGGAGGGCATCGAGGGCCTCGTGATGCTCGTGTTCGCTTTGGCATCGCACCAAATCGTCTTTAAAGTGATTAGAGACCGGTTTCCGCCGTCCAAGAAGGTCACGCCGTCCGCGGTGAAGCAGGCTTATCACCTGGTTAAAACCCACGACCGGGTTGGCCGTATGGCGGATACCCATGAGTTTTTAGAGTTGCGCCTGCCAGCGTCTCGATTTGATGAGGACGTCTTACAAACGCTGCTGACTGAGGCCAGTCATTCGGTATCCTTAATCGGTGATGACTTGGTGTTGCACCATGTCTATGTCGAACGCTTGATGACGCCCTTAAATCTGTACTTAAAGACCTGCAGTGATTTTGAGCGCGATCTCGTCATAGACGACTATGGCTTGGCGATTAAACAATTGGCAGCAGCGAACATTTTCCCGGGTGACATGTTGCCGAAGAATTTTGGGGTTACGCGCCATGGGCGTGTCATTTTTTATGATTATGACGAAATATGTTATCTCACTGATGTGCAATTTCGCACACTACCGGTCAACAATCCTGAGAATGCGTCCATGGAACAGGAACCCTGGTTTGAGGTTGGCGAGTTTGATGTGTTTCCAGAAGAATTTGAGCATTTTCTGCTGGCTAAAGGGCCTCTGTTGTCGAGCTTCGCAGAAAAACATGGGGATCTGTTTACCGCGGAATATTGGCAATCTGTCCAAAACCAACTTCGAGCCCAAATGGTATTGGATGTGTTTCCGTATCGGCTCAATCGTCGGTTATCGGCGGCCAAAACCCTTTCTTGAGGTGGGATTAAACGCTGACTTGTGGTAGAAAGTGCGGGGTCAGGATGGAACGAGTTCAACGGCGGATTATCTGCTATTTGAGTTTTCGCTAGGAGTCGATGATGGATCTTTATGAGGCAATGGGCTCTCAGCGAGCGGTTCGCAGGTTAAAGGCGGATCCAATTCCAGAAGACGTGTTAGCGCGCGTTTTAACGGCTGCAAGTTGGGCGCCAACGGGCGGCAATGTGCAACCTTTTCGGATGGTAACGGTTCAAGATCGGCAAAAGCTCGACATGCTGCAAGGCCTCTATGCGCAAGAGTGGGCAAGCTATACCCAAGCGATGCGCGCAGAAGGCTCGGCACTCCCGCTCGCGCGACAGAAGATGCTCCGCGCAGGAGATTATCTGGCAGCGCACTTGAGTCAAGTGCCGGTGATGGTCATTTTTTGCTTTAATCCTGCGCTCATGGCGATCACGGATGCTGATTTGGATCGCCCTTCGGTTGTTGGCGGTGGTTCGGTTTATACGGCCGTGCAAAATCTGATGCTCGCTTGTCGCGTCGAAGGGTTAGGCTGCGTGTTAACAACGCTTTTGTGTTATCAAGAAGCGGCGATCAAGGACCTGCTCGCGATCCCTGATGACTGGGGTACGTGCGCGCATATTCCAATCGGGTACCCGGTTTTGAAAGGTCATGGCCCCATTACCCGGCGGCCGATAGAAAAGTTGGTCTTCCGGGATGCCTGGGGACAGAACATGCCCAACAGGGAGCATCTGTGAGTAATTGGTTGTATCGCCTGTATGAACGTATTCTTTGGTCCCAAGTTAAAGCAGGCCCGAGCCCCAACCATATCGGGCTGATTCTCGATGGCAACCGACGCTTTGCGAAGGGGCGAGGCCTTGCGCAAAACTTGGGGCACGAAGAGGGTGCAAAACGCGTCGAGGTGTTCCTGCGATGGTGCCGGCGTTTGGATATTAAGGTTGTTACGCTTTACGGGTTCTCTACCGAAAACTTCAAC
>JABGWC010000337.1 GCA_018645765.1 Gammaproteobacteria bacterium
GCAATCTTTTTTCACAAAGCAGAGGATGTTCATGAAAATTCTGGTAACAGCCAAACGCGTCGTGGATTACAACGTCAATATTCGAGTTTTGGCGGATCAATCTGGCGTGGACCTAAATAATGTCAAAATGTCGGTCAATCCGTTCGATGAAATCGCGATCGAAGAAGCGGTTCGATTAAAAGAAGCCGGCAAGGCTGAAGAAGTAATTGTTGTCTCTGTTGGCGTAAGCCAGTGTCAGGAGCAATTGCGAACGGCTTTGGCATTAGGCGCGGATCGCGGCATTTTGGTTGAGACGGACGAGGCGCTGCAGCCGCTTGGGATCGCGAAAGCACTCAAGGCTGTGATCGATAAAGAAGCGCCAGGACTGATTATCACGGGCAAGCAAGCCATCGATGGGGATAATTCTCAGACAGGACAAATGTTGGCGGCATTGGCCGGACTCGCTCAGGCGACGTTTGCCTCAGAGATCGATCTTGGGGAAGATTCTGCAACGGTCACGCGAGAAATTGATGGGGGTCTTGAAACCATCACGGTCAAGTTGCCGGCCATTGTGACCACGGATCTGCGCTTGAACGAGCCGCGGTATGCGTCCTTGCCAAATATCATGAAGGCAAAGAAAAAGCCGATTGATATTTTTACGCCAGCAGACCTAGGCGTCGATGTGTCCCCCCGGGTTAAGACCTTAAAAGTTGAACCACCTGCAGAACGAGCCGCGGGTATTAAAGTAGATAGTGTCGAGGTTTTAGTCGACAAATTGCGAAACGAAGCGAAGGTGATTTCATGAGCGTCTTAGTCATTGCAGAACACGATCAGAACAACGTAAAAGTTCAAACGCAGGTCGCTGTGGCGGCCGCCAAAGCGATTGGGGGTGACATCCACGTATTGGTCGCGGGCCAGAATTGTCAGGGGGCAGCTGATGCCGCGGCAAAGGTCGACGGTGTGCAAAAAGTGCTGATTGCCGATGATGAGAATTATGGGCATGCCTTGGCGGAAGAGTTAGCGAACCTGATCGTGTCTGTCGCGGCGGGGTATTCACACATCCTGGCAGTGGCCACGACCTCAGGTAAAAATTATATGCCACGGGTTGCTGCCTTATTGGATGTGTCACAAATCTCTGAGATTGTCTCGGTTGAATCCGAAGATACCTTTAAGCGACCCATTTATGCAGGTAATGCCATTGCAACGGTCCAAAGTAGTGATGCCGTAAAAGTGCTCACGGTTCGGGGAACGGCCTATGATCCCGTCGCGGCCGAAGGGGGCAGTGCAACGATCGAAGTCGTTGAGGCGCCGGCTGCATTGGGCGTGTCATCTTGGGTTCGGGAAGATGTTGTTGCGCTGGAGCGACCTGAATTGACCGCCGCCAGCATTATCGTTTCGGGTGGTCGTGGCATGCAGAACGGTGAAAATTTTGCGATGCTTGAAAGCGTGGCCGATAAGCTGGGGGCGGCAATTGGCGCATCCCGGGCAGCGGTTGATGCAGGATTTGTGCCCAATGACATGCAGGTTGGCCAAACCGGTAAAATTGTTGCGCCGGACCTGTATATCGCCGTTGGTATCAGTGGGGCCATTCAGCATCTTGCTGGGATGAAAGATAGCAAGGTCATCGTCGCGATCAACAAAGACGAAGATGCGCCGATTTTTCAAGTTGCGGATTACGGGTTAGTGGCTGATTTGTTCAAAGCGGTACCAGAACTGGACAGTATGTTGTAACGCGTCCTGCTTTGAAAAATGAGTGATGTTTAAAGACCCTGATTGTTCTGCAGTCAGGGTTTTTTTTAGCCTCGATTTCTTCAGCGTTAGCGCCCCGGCAGAGCTAGCCTTGGCGCTCACGAGCAAGAATGCGTGCTTTGCGGTCGATTTGCCAGCGATAGCCGCCCAGGCCGCCATCAGATCGGATCACACGATGACAGGGAATGAGTAACGCGTGCCGGTTTCGGCCACAGGCCGATGCCACCGCTCGCACGGCACTGCCTCGATTCATTTGATGGGCGAGCTTTTGGTAACTCATGGTTTCGCCTGGCGGGATCAACTGGATGTGACGCCAGGTTTCAAGGTCAAAGGGGCTGCCCCTTAAAGCGAGTGGCAGCGGATCAAGCGTTTCGTCAACCAATCGGGCGATCGCTGACCGGATCCATTGCTGATTTTGCGTAGCGCGTGCGGCGCGCGCGGCTACGAGCGTTGCACCGTTTAAGGCCTGAATTAACCCGGTGCCCTGGCGGTCTGAGTGGTCACTGAGCACGAGTGCGTAAATAGCCGCAGATGAGGTCGCAATACTTGCCCAACCTAACTCTGTTTCAAGCTCAGTCCAAGCCAAGGTTTCCGTGTTCGGAGACCTCGGCGCGACAGAATATTCTACGCCTGCGTCGCTAACCATTCATCGTCGCTGTCTTCAGTCAGGTGTTCAAACAAAGGCGTCGATAAGTATCGCTCGCCGGTGTCCGGCAACATAACGCAGAAGGTTTGCCCTGGTGCGACTTCGGCTGCGATTTTTAATGCGCCAGCCATGGTTGCACCGCAGGAAATGCCACAAAATATGCCTTCTAATCGCGCGAGATCTCGGGCGGTTTCTAGGGATTCCTCATCAGAAACCAGAACCAATTCGTCAGTAACCGAAGGGTCCAGAATTTCGGGAACGAAGTCCGGGGTCCAGCCTTGTATCTTGTGCGGTGACCAGGGGTTGCCAGATAAGAGTGCAGCTTCTTGTGGTTCAACGCCGATAATTTTAATGCCAGGCCGCGCGACTTTGAGGACCTGACCGGTTCCGGTCATGGTGCCGCCAGTACCCCAGCCACTCACGAAATAATCCAGTTCATGGCCTGCAAAGTCTCTCAGGATTTCTGGCGCCGTGGTATTTCGGTGATAGGCCGGGTTGGCCGGGTTCTCGAACTGGCTGGTCATAAACCAACCATGTTGTTTTGCTAGGGCTTCGGCTCTTGCGACCATGCCGGAGCCCCGCTCTGCCGCTGGCGTTAGGATGACGCGTGCGCCAAGGGCCTTCATTATTTTTCGGCGCTCAATTGAGAAGGTTTCGACCATGGTGGCAACGAAAGGGTAGCCCTTGGCTGCGCAAACCATCGCCAAGGCAATGCCTGTGTTACCGGAAGTCGCCTCAATCACAGTTTGACCTGGCTTGATCGTGCCGCGTCGCTCGGCATCTTCAATGATCGCAATGGCCAATCGGTCCTTAACCGAGGCCATGGGGTTAAAGGCTTCGATTTTGGCATAAATGGTTTGCCCAGCAGGCGCCATTTTATTCAGGCGAACAACGGGGGTGTTCCCAATGGTTCCTAAGATCGATTCATGTAGCATTGCAGTCCGCTCCGTTAATAGTTTGGGGTATGAGTCCGGCGCTTGCCAGGACGATGGGGGTCCTTAAAATCGTTTTGCGGTATACCAGTTGACGGCTCGACTACTGGCCTCGACTTGATCAGCAACATCTAAAATCAGAGCAAAAAGCGCCATGCGAATCAGAACGCCGTTATCGGTTTGGCGAAAGATAGCGAGGTTGGGGTTGTCGTTCAAATCGTTATCGAGTTCGTTCGCATCAGCTCGGGAGTCTCTGGGCAGCGGGTGCATGATCACAGTATTGGGTTCGCAAAACTCAGTATAGATTGCTTGATTCAGCCTAAAGATGCCTTTGTATCGCTGCGCGTCTTCAGGGGTTTCAAAGCGTTCTTCTTGTGTTCGCGTCACATAAACAATATCCGCTCGTTGAACACCGGTTGGCAAGGCGTCGGATTCAACTACCTGATGGCCCTGATTGAGCAATAATTCAACATAGGCAGCAGGCAGCTTTAAAGCCTCGGGTGAAATCAGAGAGAACTGGATGCCGTCGTAGGCAGCAAGGAGCTTGCACAAAGAATGAACGGCTCGGCCGTACCGCAGATCCCCAACGAGCGCGATGGTCATGCCATCAACCGTTTTGCCATGATCAGCAAGTTCTCGGCTGATCGTGTACAAGTCGAGCAACGCTTGGCTGGGATGCTCGTTCGCGCCGTCGCCACCATTGATAACCGGTACTCGGCTCGCGGCTGCGAACTCTGCCACGGAACCGCTCTTTTCATGGCGCATCACAATCAAATCGCTATAACCGGATAACACGCGGGCGGTGTCATAGAAGGATTCGCCTTTGGCCAGTGCTGATGCCTTGATGCCAGTGGTCTCTCGGACCTCGCCGCCTAAAAGATTCCAGGCACAACCAAAGCTGACTCGGGTTCGCGTGCTTGGCTCGAAAAACATATTACCGAGAATGGCACCCTCGAGCACACGCGTCACTTTTTGCCGTAACGCATAGGGTCTCATGGTATCGGCAACCCTAAAAACGTGTTCTATATCTGCGCGGACGAATTGATCGACGCTCAGAATATGACGACCAATAAAGTTCATAAGGATAGGCCAGGGTTCATTAAGACTGCGCCGATTCTATCACCAATGACCGAAACCATTGATTCGATTGATCTTTGTCCGTGCTTTCGTGCCAGTACAGATGGGTTTCAAGCTCTGGGGCATCAAACGGCAGATCAAAAACCTGCACTGGGCTCAGATCAAGTAGAAATCGAGCAAAGGTCATCGGCACGGTAATGGCAAGGTCCGTGGTGGCCACCAATAGCGGCGATGATAAGTAATGCTGCGTTCGTAAGACAATATTGCGCTTTTTACCCATTTTGCCGAGCGCAAGATCAACCAATCCCAGGCCGCCCCGACGAGAGGAAATATGAATATGCTCTAGTTCCAGGTACGTGGCGAGGTCAAGATTACCTGAAACCAAAGGATGATCTTTCCTGACAACGCAAACCTGGGGGCTGGTTCGCAGTGGGGTATGCTTAATTTGAGGATCCGGCGTTCGCGGGACATCGATGGCCAAGTCCAAATTACCCGAGGCCAGTTCAATATTAAGATCGCGCCGCCTAACCTGATAGCACTCAAGTACTGTCTTGGGTGCGACTTGTTTCAGCAACCGAATGAGTGGTGGGATCTGGATAGCCTCGGTCAGATCATTTGCTGAAATCCGAAACCGTTTGTCGGAATTGAGCGGATCAAAATGCTCGCTGTCCTGAACGCTGGAACGAACTAGGTCGAGCGCTTGTCGGACAGATCCAATAATATTTTGCGCAACCGGGGTTGGGATCATGCCATCGGCTGTTCTGACAAAAAGGGGATCATCAAACAATGTTCGCAGACGCGACAAAGAGTTCGAGACCGCAGGCTGCGTAATCCCGATAATTTCGCCGGCGCGGGTTAAGTTGCCTTCAGTGTAAATGGCATCTAAAACAACGAAAAGATTTAGATCGATATCACTCAATTTCATAATGTGGCATCCCAACATTAGTGGGATTGATGTTACTCGAAATGGGACGAAAAAAAAAGTTCCCAGGTCTCGGGCGTGATTTATAGATCAAGACTGCTACAATTGGACCGAGTCGGACAGGCCTGGCAGGCATCGTCGTATCTTGAAAAACGCGTGTTGAGCATCTTACTAAGTTCAGGGTCTCTATCCGGACACGGTTGGTTAAAAGGCACTCAGTAGGTGTCGAATTTTTACAAAATGATGATTTTACGGGGATTGTTGCAGTTATGTCAGAGCTACAAGTGGATTCTCAGCAGATTAAAAGGCGGTTGCCGTTTGGTTTTGCGAAACGGTTCGGCGTGATCCTTCAGAGTCCAGCCCATGACGTGTCGCAAACCAAGCTGATTTATAAGGCGCCGCTGTCACCCGCTGTCTATTCCGAGGTGCAGCGCTTCGTGGGTCGCCTATCTGAGATTCAATCGGTTGACCCCGGCCAATTCGATGGCTTGTTGTCCCGAGCTTACGAGGAGGATAGCGGGGAGGCGATGGCGTTTATCGAAGATCTGGGCGACTCGATGGACTTGTCCAGTTTGATGGACCAGTTACCTGAAAATGGCGATCTGCTAGAGCAGGATGACGATGCCCCCATCATTCGATTGATTAACAGTTTGCTCACAGAAGCTATTAAGGTGGGTGCCTCAGATATCCATGTGGAAACCTATGAAAGCCGCTTGGTGATTCGGTTTCGAGTCGATGGTGTGCTGCGTCAAATCGTGTCGCCTCGGCGCGCTCTGGCGCCGCTCTTGGTGTCTCGTATTAAGGTCATGGCGAAGCTCGATATTGCCGAGAAACGATTGCCCCAAGATGGTCGTATTTCAGTGCGAGTCGGCGGCAAAGAGGTTGACGTGCGGGTTTCGACCATTCCAGCAAGCAATGGCGAACGCGTGGTAATGCGACTCTTAGACAAGCAGGATGGCCGCAAGAGTTTAGCGTTTCTGGGGATGCAATCGTCGGGTTTGAACGGCATGCAAGGTTTACTTACGCGGCCTCACGGTATTATTTTGGTCACTGGACCAACCGGTTCAGGCAAATCGACCACCCTGTATGCTGGGTTAGATCAGCTCAATGACAGCAGCCGTAACATCCTAACGGTTGAAGACCCCATCGAATACGATGTGGAAGGCGTTGGTCAGACGCAAGTGAATGCGAAAGCCAACATGACCTTTGCAAAAGGCTTGCGGGCGATTTTAAGACAAGATCCAGACGTTGTGATGGTGGGTGAGATTCGTGACTATGAGACCGCAGATATCGCCGTTCAGGCGAGCTTAACAGGACATCTCGTCTTATCAACGCTGCACACCAACACGGCAATTGGCGCGATTACGCGTTTGGCCAATATGGGCGTGCAGCCGTATTTGTTGTCTAACAGTATTGCTGGATTGGTTGCGCAGCGCTTAGTGCGGGTGCTGTGCGATCAGTGTAAAACAGCGCATGATCCCGACGCGTATGAGCGGGCCTTTCTCAACCTTGAGGAAGATGTCTCAGCTGTGATTTACCGCGCGGTAGGATGTGACGCCTGCGCGAATGAAGGCTATCGCGGCCGGCAAGGCATCTACGAAATCATTGTGGTTGATGACGGTCTTCGCGAGATGATTCATATGGGCGCCTCAGAGCCTGAGATGGAGAAGCAAGCGCGGGCCCATTCGATGGGCATTCGGGATGATGGACGAAGCAAAGTGCTTGCCGGTATGACCACCATTGATGAAATCCTCCGCGTCACAATGGCTGATTAATGTAAACCATGCCAGCCTTTGATTACCAAGCCCTAGATCCACGCGGACGCCTTAAAAAAGGTCTGCTTGAAGGGGATTCAGCTCGCCAAGTTCGGCAAATGCTCCGAGATCAAGGGTTAGCGCCAACGAGTGTTACCTTGACCCGGCAAGGCGATGGCGAGACCGGTTCGTCCAGTGACTTCTTATCCAGTTTCTTTCAACCCGCGCTGTCGGTGAGTGAGCGGGCGCTCATCACCCGTCAATTGGCGACCTTGATTGCGGCGGGATTACCCATCGAAGAATCACTGCTCGCGGTGTCTCGCCAAACTGAAATGCCAAAAACTCAAAAAATGTTGGCCACGGTGCGAGCACGTGTCTTGGAAGGGTATTCCTTAGCACGAAGTCTTGAAATCTACCCCAAAGCCTTTCCAGATCTGTTTCGTGCAACGGTCGCGGCGGGCGAATCATCTGGGCATCTCGACGCCGTTTTAAATCAGCTCGCGGATTGTAGTGAGGCCCAATACGAATCTGCGATGCGGGTACAACAAGCGTTGGTTTATCCAGTTATTTTGTTTGTTTTAACCTTGCTGATCTTGGCTGGTTTGCTGGGTTATGTGGTGCCCGATATTGTGACGGTTTTCGCCGATACCGGACAAGCACTCCCGGCCCTAACGCAGGCGGTGATTGCCGCCAGTGATTTTGTTGCAGGCTATGGCTGGCTCGTCGGTTTGGGTCTGATCGGACTGGGCCTTTCGATTCGGCAACTTTTATTGATTGAAAAAAACCGCTTGAATTATGATCGCTTTCTGCTGAAAGCGCCGCTCGTTGCCAAGATGAGTCGGGGTCGAAATATTGCACAGTTTGCGAGCACTTTGAGTATTCTGACCGCATCCGGTGTGCCGTTGGTTGAAGCGATGAAAATCGCGGGGGAGGTTGTATCCAATACCTGGCTTCGGACCGAAGTCGTGCGGGCCACCTTGCGTGTGAGCGAAGGCAGCAGCCTGCAAGCCGCGCTGCAGACGAGTGGTTATTTTCCGCCAATGATGCTTTATATGATCGCGAGCGGCGAGGCGAGTGGTGAATTAGATGGCATGTTGGCTCGGGTTGCGCGCTATCTGCAGCAGGATGTTGAATCGCTGCTCGCGACATTACTGAGTCTGATCGGTCCCCTGATGCTCGTCATTATGGGCGGCGCGGTGTTTACCATTGTGATGGCGATTCTACTGCCGATCATCAATCTCAATCAGTTGGTTGGATGATCTTCGATCGAGGGGCTTGCCTAAAGCTTAGTCATTGATAGTTGGCAATAACAAATTTTGGAAAACAATAAATAGAGGAAGACACAGATAATGATGCAACCGAAGACTGGTTCAAATCGGCAGACAGGGTTTACCCTCATCGAGATCATGGTGGTCGTGGTTATTTTGGGAATCCTAGGGGCCTTAATCGTGCCGAACATCGTTGGCCGGCCGGATGAGGCACGGGCCACGGCCGCTCGATCGGATTTGCAACAGGTAGGCAACGCCCTTGATTTATATCGTATGGACAACGGACACTACCCGAGCACAGATCAGGGGCTGGAAGCCTTGGTTGATAAGCCGAGCGGTTACCCGGAACCCAGGCGCTGGAATGCCGATGGCTATCTTAAAAAATTGCCGATTGATCCTTGGGGAGAGCCTTATCTGTATTTCAGCGAGGGCCGGCAAATCGAAGTGTATTCTTTGGGCTCAGACCGACGTGAAGGTGGCGAGGGTGTCGATGCCGATTTGAAACTATCGGACCTGTAGGCATCAAGCTGCGCGTTATGAAGGGTTTTACGCTGATTGAAATCCTAGTTGTTCTGTTTATTGTCTCGTTGTTGACGGGGCTTGTCGTGGCAAACCTGCCTGCCTTTGTGTCCCAAGCCGACTTCGAAGAAGAGGCTGAGCGATTGAAATTTGTTTTTGAGTATGGCCATGAGACCGCGCAAGTTGATGCCGTCGAGATTGGGGTTGAACTGGCGCCAGACAGTTACGGATTCGTCATTTTTGATGAAAGTCGTCAAACTTGGATTTCGTCTGATGCGCCCGAGTTAAGACGCCACGCGTTACCCCAAGGTCTAATTTTAGAGCTCACCACCGAAGGCGAGCCTTTACGATTGGTCGAGCCAGTTGATGAGACACAACAGAGCAACAACTCTGGGTCGAGCAATGAGCCCCAACCCGAATTGTTGCTGTTGTCGAGCGGCGAAACCTCGATTTTTGAATTGAGCTTGGTCGCCGAGGATGGTTGGTGGATGGGGCTGTCGACTGAAGGCTTTGGAGACTTTGCGTTAAGTAGGACGCCCATTGAACGTGATGAGTAACAAGCGCGCATTGATTCAAGGATTCACTTTAATTGAGGTGATGGTCGCGCTCGCCGTGTTTGCGGTGATTGCTCTGGCGTTGACGAAGAATGCGTCCTTAGCGGTGGTGCAGACCAGCCGGATGCAAGAACAGCTTTTAGCTTTTACGGTCGCGCAGAACGTGATGAATGAGTTGACGAGCCGAGGTGGTGATGACGATCCATTCTTGCAACCGACTCGCAAGCAAACTGAGATCTTGATGGCGAATCGCCGATTCCAAGTTCTGGTTCGCGTTGAGGCAACAAGCGATGCGGACCTAAAGCGACTCGAGGTGTCCGTGAGAGATGATGCTGCAGTCGATCAGGAGCTCGCTGTTTTGTATGGCTACGTTGGTCGCAACTGATGACGCGCGCTTTCGGATTCACGTTGCTTGAGGTATTGATCGCGATGACGATCTTCTCGATATTAGGATTGGCGTCAAATCAGATGTTGCGCAGCGTGTCTAGTATTGAGCGCCAAATGGGTGAGCGGACTGACGAATATCGGACCCTGGTGCGTGTTTTTAAAATGATCGATCGGGACCTCTCGGCTTTGGTTTATCGAGGGGTCCGGGATGAATTCGGTGATCCAATCGCCGCCGTCTCGGTCAATCAAGGGTTGTATCCGTTAGAATTTACCCGGGGTGGATGGCGTAACCCTTTGAAGCTGCCTAGAAGTCGGTTGCAACGGGTGGCCTATCAATATAATGGCGAGGCGCTGCAACGCGTTGTTTGGTTAATCCTTGATCGGGCACAAGACACAACGCCCCGGGTTCAAACGTTAATGACTGGGGTGACTGATTTTAAGGTCAGTTTGATTAAGGCCGATGGCTCGCGTCAGGAAGTCATTACCGCCGCGGATGGTGACGAGTTGCCGGTCGGGGTCGAGCTAACCATTACCAGTGAGCTGTGGGGCGATCTTACCCGCCGCGTAAACTTACCAGAATACGTGCCGTTTTTAACACAAGGTCGTGCTGGCACGCTGGACTCTGAAGACAACCTCAATGATACAGAAACCGATCAGGACGCCGAGTTTGACCCGGCAGCGCAACCGCTCTCGCCGTTAGTATTGGATGTTGCTTTATGATTAAGAGGCAAAGGCAGCAGGGGGTCGCGCTGATGATTGTGCTGCTCGTTGTAACCATCGCAACGGTGCTCAGCGTCTCCATTGCAAAGAATCAGCACCGCGCCATCTCATCGGCCACGCGTTATTTTGATCGAGCGCAGGCCTATTATTATGCCTCTGGAGGAGAAGAATACGCGCGACAACTACTCGCTCGTGATTTTAAGGAGCGCCCAGAGCAAGATGACTTAAGCGAGGCCTGGGCGGCTACGGATCTTGTTTTTGAGTTTGAGTCAGGCGAGGTTGATATCGTAATTCAAGACTTGCAGAGCGTGTTCAATCTCAATGACTTCGTATCCTCAAACGAAGGCAATAGTCTAATTGCGGAAAAGTTGTCGTTACTGTCATCACAAATTGGCTTGAACCCGAGTTGGATGGATGAGTTACTTGATTTTAGTGATATCGATGGTGAGGTTAGGCCGGGTGGGGCTGAGGATTATTACTATCTGGGGCTTGAACGGCCCTATAGAACCAGCGGTCAACCGCTTCAGGACCTCTCAGAGATCCGGTTGCTGCGGACGATGACAGATGAGGCCTACGGACGTTTGTCGGACGTTATGACGGTATTGCCAACATCGGGTGGCGCCTTAAACGTGAATACCGCGCCGCCAATGGTTTTACAGACGCTCGCGACAGACCTGGATCTGGAAAGTGCGACGAATCTTGCGGAATCAAGGCTTCGCCTTGAAGGCTTTGAATCCGTTGAGCAATTCTTGCAGCAACCTGAATTGGCCGGATTGGCAGTGAAGCCAGGGGGACTTGGTGTACAATCGTCTTTTTTCAAGGTGAACACGAGGGCTCGATTCGGGACACAAATAGTGTTTTTGACCAGTTTTGTGTTTCGGGATGCGACCACCGGGAAAATGACGGTTTATCAGCGAAAAAATAATGAGCGGTTTATACCCTTTGTGCCCGAAGAAGAGATACTAGCTAATGGCCTTTGAAAATTTAGTAATCCATTGGCGGGAGCAAGAACTAAAATGGTTGTTGCTGGATGACGCTCAGCTGCCATTGCGAGAAGGCCAAGGCGCCTTGGCGGTCCTTGCCGAGGTCCTGGCCGAGTATGAATTGCCGGTACACACCCATGTGTTGCTCTCCGGTGAATCAGTTCTCTTAAAAACGATCGAAGTGCCGCCCAAGCCGACTCGGCAGGTGCTCGATGCCGTACCTTATCTCGTTGAAGAGTATCTCGCCTGCGATGTGATGGACTGCTTTATCGCGATAGGCGAACGGCGCGGGAATGACTTGACCGTCGGGGTCATCGACGAGGCCTTTTTGACGGCTTGTTTAGGTCAGCTAAAGACCATTGGGCTGGATCCTGGATTTGTGGGTATTGATCTGGATCTGATGTCTTCGGATCAATGTCTATTGCTTGTTGATGATGACGTGGCGCTTTTATCCCAAGGGAATGCCGAGATGGTGGCGTTTGAGACGGCCCAGATTTTGACGCGACTCGATCTGTTATATCACGGGGATCCACTTGCGTTGCACATTGTTGATTTCACCGAAGGACAATCGTTAGAGGGGCTTTTGCCTCGCTCGTTTGTCGAGCAGTCCCAGCAGTTGCCCGCCTCGGCGCGATCGTTATTGCAGTATCTTAATCAGCAACCTAAAACGAAGCGGCTGAATTTTCGGCAAGCTCAATTTGCGCAGGCAAGTCAAGGCCCAAGCGGCAACTCCTGGCTTTGGCAGCTGGGTAAAGTTGCTTTGTTCGTTATGGTCTTGCAGCTGCTCTTCACGGGCGCTCAGGGTCTGTACTTATTGGATCAAGCAAGCAATATGGCAGCTGAGGCGAAAACGCTTTATCAGGGCTTGTATCCTAATGATCGAAATCCGAGAGATCTAGGGCGACGCTGGCGAAGCCGACTGAATGCGGGTGGCCAGCAGGATCAGTTGGGTGTCACCTCGGTCTTAGACACCGTGAGTCCTGCCTTGGTGGCCGCTCGATTACAGCTGGATAACTTGAACTTTAATGCGGGTCGAGGGGATCTGATGCTGCAATTATCTGGTGAGCGGAGTGAGCAAATTATGGGGTTGGCTGAGGTGCTGAATGCGGCTGGGTTTCAATCTGAAATCGGGACCATCTCCCAAGAAAAATCATCAGTCAGAGGAAGTTTGCGGGTTCGGATGGGTGATCGGCCATGAAGCAAAAACTGGCAATCTACTTGGCCCGGTTTCGGCAATTAAAAACCAGTGAGCAGCGACTGCTACTAGGACTCAGCACGTTTTTGTCCTGTCTGCTGGTTTATGGACTGATCTGGCAGCCGGTCCATCAATTCCAAGCTGATCAATTAAAAGAGCGTGAACGGCAATTGGCGCTGCTTACAATGATGAAACAAACCGAAGGTCAAGCCAGAGCGTTGTTGGGTCAGAGCGGTAATAGGCCTTTCGAGGGCAATCTGTTGACGGTCATTACCAATGCAACGAGCCAGTTGGGTATCACCCCGAATCGCATGCAGCCCGAAGGTGATTCGGTCAGTCTATGGTTTGAGCAAGTTGGCTTTGCTGAGCTGATGACGTTGACCGACGCGCTTCGGCGAGAGCAGTCGGTTGGGCTGGATCAGATGGTGGTTGATCGCACCGAGGATCCAGGCAAAGTCCGAGCGCGCCTAGTCTTGTCTCGATAAAGCCGCTCGGTGCGATCGCCACGCAAGAAAATGGGGTTAGGGCAAAAAAATTGAAAAATCATTAAATGAACCCTTAAAAGAGCCGTCCCAAAAACGATTTAATCCCTTCTGCTCAGGTTAATGCGATTCGCAGTAGCGCTGTTTTAGGCAAGGCAGCTCAAGTTAACCCTTCTAAATTGAACGCCGAATCGGTCGCCGCTGGCAGCTCAGGGCCGTTAAGCGGTTGTTGAGTCGGGACGGCTGGTTAAAGTCGCGATCAGTCGGTGTAGCCAAGCGGCTGAAATGATTCCTAAAACCAAATTAGCAATCGCCGTTGCCCAAAATACACCGATGTAACCGAACAGGGCTCGGCCAATGAGCGCTAAAGGCAGGTAAACGAGAATGAGTCTCGCGATCGAAAGCCAGAGGGCGGGGATTGGGCGCCTTAGCGCATTAAAGCCATGCGTTGCCACCGTCATCATGCCCATGAAGCCGATCGACAGCGGCACAATGTGCAAAAAGGCAACGGCCACGGTCATCACCGCTGCGTCTTCATTGATGGCGGAAACAAAGAAGTCCGCACCAAACCACATTATCACGGCGGCGGTTGCGCCCCAAGCGAGGCAGCCGATATAGCAGATACGCAAACTATAATTGACGCGGTCAACCAGGCCGGCAGACCAGTTTTGCCCAACCAAGGGTACCACGCTGGTTGAAATGCCGATCACGACCATGCCGACGACCGACTCAATTCGGCTGGCGATCCCAAATCCTGCGATCACTTCATCACCAAATCCTGCGAGTAAATAGGTAACGAGGCCTAGGGACACGGGCTGAATCAAATTTGTTGCAGCCGCTGGTAGACCAACCTTTAGGATTTGCCGGCAATTCGTACTGAAGTGCTTCAGCGAGTTGTACACGAGCCTTGCTTTAAAGAGATACCAGTACGCTGCCAGCGCCAATTGTGCCAAGCCACCCATGACGAATGCCCAACCGGCGCCATTGAGACCCATCGGGGCGATGCCAAGCCAGCCAAAAATTAAAACGGGTCCCACTAACACTTGAATCACGGGTGCAATGGTCATGATGTAGCCTGGAAAGGTGGGATTGCCATAGGCCCGAATTAAACCGTTCGAGACCATTGCCAAACCCATAGCCGGAAAACCAAGCAACCAGATACGACTGTACTGCGTGCTGAGGTTGAGCACCTCGCCGCTGGCGCCGAGGGTTGCCAGCACGGACTCAGATAAAACGCTTAATGCAAAGGCAATCAAGACCGTTAAGGTGGTCACGAGCAGGTAGCAGTGGGTGACAATTTCTGAGGTGCGTTGTTGGTCGCTTTGGCCCATGGCCTGGGCAATTAGGGTGGATGCGCCAATACCAATGCCTCGGGTAAATGCATTCAGCGCCATGGTTAAGGGAAACATGAAGGCGACCGCTGCCAATGCGCTTGTGCCGATTTGGCCAATATAGTAAAGCTCAATGAGGCTGCCTAACGTCATGGCGAGAAAACCGAAGATCATGACGCTTGAGAGTTGCAGGACATGCAGCCCGATCGAGCCCTCGGTGTAGCGGCTCTTTTGGATTACTGTGTTATTGGCAGACATCGGCACCCTTACTATCGGCGTCTAAAACAGGGTTTCGCTGCCGCCGTTATTTTTTGCAGCACACGCTGGTGACACGAGCTAATGAAAGTCTCTCGACTTCATGCTGAAATCCTTCAAGAGGCGGCTTAAGTCCTCTAAATGTCCGGCGACCACATGAATGACCGGGCCTTTTTTTTCAAGGATACCTTTAACGCGAAGGAGTTGTCCTTTTAAAGTTTCTGCTCTAAAACGTTCTAAGACCGTATTAAAAATAACAACATTAATATTGCCGGTATCATCCTCCAGGGTCATAAAAATAATGCCGGAGGCCGTTGAGGGGCGCTGTCGCCCAGTGACCAAGCCGGCAACCTCAACAAACCGGCCGTGCCGAATACTGGGTAATTGCGTGGCTTCAAGTGTGCGCTTTAACGCTTCGCTCTGAGGCCGGATAATACTCATAGGGTGCCGGCCTAGGGTGAACTTTAGGCTGTTGTAGTCCGCTTTAATATCTTCGATCTCGGAAGGGGCGGTGAGCGTTACCCCGTCATCAGATGCCCAGCCCAAAGGCTCAAATAAAGGCGGCGGTGCGGCGAGCCCGGTGGCATGCCAATGGCTTTGATGACGATGTCCTGAAAGTTTTAAGCAGGCGCCGGAATCGACCAGGCGGTCTAAATCTTTTTGATCAAGCTGAGCGCTTTGCTTTAAGGCATCAAGGCTCGTCCAGGTCCCGGCTTCCCGGCTCTGGACTAAGCGCTCGGCGCCGGCCTGGCTGAGGCCTTTAATACTTTGAAGTCCTAGCCGGATAGCGGGTTGATCAGCTGCTAATAAGCTTGGCATGCTTTCTAAGGTACTCTCCCAATGACTTGACTGCACATCGACGGCCCGGACCTCGACCTGATGACGACGGGCATCTTGAATGAGTTGTGACGGACTGTAGAACCCCATAGGTTGGCTGTTGAGTAACCCGCAGTAAAAGGCGGCGGGCTCATGGCATTTTAACCAGGCAGAAAGATAAACCAGTAATGCAAAGCTTGCCGCATGGGATTCTGGAAAACCGTAATCACCAAACCCTTTAATCTGTTCAAATAAGCGCTCGGCAAATGCAAGGTCATGTCCTCGATCAAGCATGCCTTGAATGAGTTTGTCGCCAAAGTGATTCAAGCCGCCTTTGCGTTTCCAAGCGGCCATCGCGCGACGTAATTGGTCGGCTTCACCGGGTGTAAAACCGGCGGCAACGACGGCAAGTTTGATGACTTGTTCTTGGAAAATAGGCACGCCTAAGGTCCTTTCTAAGACAGATTTAACTGCGTCGTTGGCGTAGATAATCGGTTCATCGCCTTGACGTCGTTTTAGATAAGGATGGACCATTTTGCCTTGGATTGGGCCCGGCCGAACAATGGCCACTTGAATGACCAGGTCGTAATAAGTGGCGGGCTGCAGCCGAGGTAACATGGCCATCTGGGCTCTGGATTCGACTTGAAAAACCCCAATGCTGTCACCGCGTTGGAGCATTTTGTAGGTCGCGCTATCTTCCTTTGGAATGCTCGCAACCGTTAACGCTTGGGGCCTAATCTGATTGATCAAGTCAATTGATTTTCTGATGGCGGTCAGCATCCCAAGCGCGAGGATATCTATTTTTAATAGACCCAGTGCTTCAAGATCATTCTTGTCCCACTGGATGATGGTTCGATCCGGCATGGCGGCATTTTCAATTGGTACAAGATGGGATAACGGGCCGCTTGAAATCACAAACCCACCGACGTGTTGTGAGAGGTGTCGGGGAAAGCCAAGTAGTGTCTCAACGAGGGCTATGTATTGGTTGATGATGGGATTGTCGTGGTGCACCCCAGCTTCTTCAAATCGTTCAAGCAGGCTTGTTTTTTGATCCCACCAAGACAGTTTACTGGCAATTTTTTCAACCAAAGATTGATCAAGACCAAGGGCCTTCCCGACATCTCGGATAGCGCTTTTTGGCCTATAGGTGACGACAGTTGCGGCAAGAGCTGCCCGCTCGCGGGAGTATTTTTTATACAAATATTGAATGACTTCTTCTCGGCGGGCATTTTCAAAGTCGACATCAATATCAGGCGGTTCATCGCGCTCCTTAGAGATAAAGCGTTCGAACAATAAGTTCACTTGAGCCGGGTCGACCTCGGTAATTTCTAAGCAATAACAAACCGCACTGTTGGCGGCGGAGCCGCGCCCCTGACATAAAATACTGCGTGATTTGGCAAACCGAACGATGTCGAAAACCGTCAGAAAGTAGTACTCATAATTCATCTCGTTAATCAGGTCTAATTCTTTTTTGATTTGTAAGGCAACCGTGTCGGGTATACCGTCGGGCCAACGTTGATTGGCGCCGGCCCAGGTTAAGCTCGATAGATATGATGTGGGTGTTTGATGGGCAGGTACCAACTCTTTCGGGTATTCATAGCGGAGTTCGTCAAGTGAGAAGGTGCAGGTCTCCGCGATGCTGCGGGTATTGGTCAGCCACTGCTGAGGATAGAGCGCGGTCAATTCAGCACAGGTTTTGAGATAGCGCTCGGCATTGCTTTGTAATAACCGACCAGCAGATTGAACGGAGCGTCCATGGCGAATTGCGCAAAGGGTATCGAGTAACGGTTTCCGGTTGCTTGCATGCATTTGAACATCACCACAAGCAACAATGGGCAGGGTGTGCGCCGAGGCGATGGCTTGTAGATCTTGCGTTCGGATATGATCGAAGCCGTCGAGCGCCCTTACAGCACCAAGCCAAAGTTGCGCGCCAAAAAGGGTTTTTAGGGCACTCAAGTCGCTGCCGTGTTCAAGCCGTTCCCGTTGTTGGGGAATCCAGATTGCAACAAGATGGTCGGTTGAACCCTTGAGGTCGTTTAAGGTTACCTGGTATTGACCTTTCTTGGCCCGCCTTCGGGCCAAGGTGATGATGTGGCAGAGTTTGCCATAGCCTTGTCGGTTCTTCGCGAGGAGGATGATCTTAGTGCCGTCCTCTAAGATTAGCTCGTTACCGATAATGAGTTTTAGCTGGCAGCGTTTGGCGGCGATGTGGGCTTTGACAACACCGGCCATGGAGCATTCATCGGTAATGGCCAGCGCGGTATAGCCCAGTGCGGAGGCGCGCTCAACCAATTCCTCTGGGTGTGAGGCGCCTCTTAAAAAAGTGAAGTTCGTTAGGCAATGCAGTTCTGCATAGGCGGCGTGAGGTGAGCCAGTCGACGTGGATTGATGAATCGCATTGGGTATTAAGGGGTGGGCGTCCGGTGGCATCTGCTTTAGGTTATTGTCTTAGGTGATTGTGGTTTGACTGGTTCGGTGTTGATTTACTGGATTTTATGGATTTGATTCTGCGGCATTCAGTGCAGATTGATTGAGTCTGCAGATCGAGCCTTTCGGGTTAAGAATGTCTGAATGATGAACCTGCGGTGGCTGCAGAGACGTTCTTAATGGTTGTTCGAAAAGGCTTTTTGACAAAGGCTTTCAGAAAAAGGCCTTCCGAAAAAGGCCTTCCGAAAAAGGTTTTGTGAAGGTTAGACATAAAATGTGCTGCACAATGAGTACTGTATAAATGTACAGTAAAATAACGACAAAGCCAACCTGAAACCGACACAAGGCCGACACAAAACTAAGACCCCCCCGGGGGCGGTTCCAACGTGGTTTGACGGTTTAATGATGCCTGCAGACAAAGGATCTTGGGTTGAGATGCCCGCTCGATTTGTTATATTGGTGCTCCTTGGTGGATGGGACCTATCC
>JABGWC010000188.1 GCA_018645765.1 Gammaproteobacteria bacterium
CCAACAGGCGGCAAGCGCGCCGCAATTGACCGAATCAATGCAATGACCGTTGAAGAATTTTACTGGTTCCTAACCAATCGTCATATTCGTTTAGAATCAAGAAATTACGTTAAAAAAGTAACCGACAGAATGAAGAAATATACCAACCTTTAAGACGGCTAAGGCAGCGCTCGCATCGCTGGCTGCTCTCTACCCGCGGGCAAACGGTCGAACGACAGACTCAAGGTCTACCGAACCGACGATTTGATTAAAAACCACCCAATCGTTACAAACTCAATGATTTTGCGAGCGCCAAAACCTCCGAGGCGTCCACTCTTTGCGCATAAGACGCCAAAAACAGCTTGCCTTGAATGGTCATAGACTCATCCAGAATGAAGATACCAGGATAGGGAATGCCGTAGTGATCATCCCCCAGCACGTAGTCCACGTTCAGAATCCCCAGGGCTTGGACACTTTGCGCCGCTACGTCCGAGAGCATCGGATACTCCAGCCCATTGGCCTCAATAAACGCAGCTTGCAGTGCTGGCGAATCGTAGGTCAGCGCGATGATCGAAAACCCAGCGCGTTCAAAATCAGTCCGCATCCGTTGCAGCTGCACGAGCTGCTTTTGGCAGTAGGGTCACCAGTCGACAGAACGAACCGCGATGAAGATCATCCCCTTGTCACCCACCAACCGACTAACATCCGTCACGGGCATTGCGTCTAAGCGCGCTGACAAAGCCGGAAAGCGCGTGCCGATCGGCAAGCCCGGATCAAACGCGTCACCATCCTTTAAAACAAACATATCGGATGTCAGCTGCTGCTTCACAGCGCGCGCTATGTCCTCCCCCGCAAACCAAAAAAGCCCTGCAACCGCGGTCGTTAAACCCAGGCCAAATAGGGCAAGACGCTTAAAGCCGGATGCCTGCGCACTCATGCGCCAACACCCGCATCCTGCGCGCCAAGCGCCTGATTAAGCTCCAGCAGATTACCCGAAGGATCTTTAAAAAAGCACTGCCAGCACACATCGGCCATGGCCGAGGGCTCTGAGACGTCAACCCCTTGGGCCATAAGATGGGCCCGCGCAGCCTCAATATCGGTAACGCCAAACGCGAAATGCTGACCCTTTGGCGCCTCAAATCCAGGTACCTCAAGCAAATGAAGCTGTTGGTCTCCCATCGCAAGCCAAGCGCCCTTAAACCCCATGTCTGGCCGTGGAATCGCTTGAAACCCTAGAATCTCTATATAAAATTTCGTGTCGCGCGCGGCATCCGCCACATTGAGCGAGATATGATGGACCCTTGATAGCTGCATGACGACACCTCTATATTTTTGGGGAGGCAGCGCTAGACACCATACCCAACAGTTCGAGAAACACCCCCAGCAGTTGCTTAGGTTCCACTAAAGCCAGGTCGTTGTAGACGCACAACAACACCGTCACAGGTATTAACAGAGCTAAACGAAAGCTGCTCAATAATTTGATCCGCGATGCCGTATTTTTCGCGCCTTAATTCGTGGTAGCGCGCGTGTAAGTCTGGCGCACTGACTGCGTGGTAGTCCTCTTTACGACCTGCGCGCACTAGTGATACGGGGCCCCCCGCTTTTAGGCGCTCAAGCCACCAATCACCATCAGTCCCATGCTCTATAAACGCATCAGTTTCCGCTTCTGTGAACCATATTCTGACCTCATCGACATCACCATCAGCACTTGGACGCAACAGTGTCACCACTTCACCCCCGAACTCCGAAGCTGCGAAAATCAGGCCAAAGTACATCAAAACGATGCCCACCATGACCACCAATACGTGTTTCATACTGCTCCTTCCGACTCGGTCAAGATATCAAGCCAGCGGTCGATGACGATCCAATCAAATCGCGGTCAGAACCCTAATCACGCTGTTGCCGACCCAACTAACCTTCTAACAACGCTTCCATTTTTTCAAGCAAGCCAGATAAATTCACTGGTTTGGTGTCAAAATCATCAGCACCGGCCTCAAGCGCACGCAGTCGATCGGCTTCTAGCGCATGCGCCGTGAGCGCAATGATTGGAATATTTCTCAAATCTGAATCGGCCTTAGCATTCGCAGTTGCTGTCCAGCCATCCATTACCGGCAAGCCCATATCCATCAAGACCAGATCAGGCCGCTCTGATTTCATCATTTCAAGCCCGATGGCGCCATCAACGGCAATAAGGATCTCGTAACCCTTACGCATCAAACGGCGTGACAACATGTCCCGATTCATTTCATTGTCTTCTACAATGAGTATCTTCTTCGTCACGACCTACTCCAAGTCTCGTAAATTAAGCGTATATCTGCTGCGCCAGCACGATCAATCGATCTCTTTCATCAAAAACAACAAAATCATCTTTATTTGGATTAATGACGACGCCTGCATCTCGCGTTCGATACCCAAGTACGACTTCGTTAAATCGTAAAGCCGACCGTGTAACATCCGCCATACTCACCGGATCTCCTAGTTTCGCATAATGCTTGACGCTTCGTAAGCCAACTTCTATCCCGCCAGCATTTAACAGCTCTGTATAAAGCGTTTCAAGAAAAGGGTCTCGGGCCAACTGCGCCAATTGAATACTCAAAATCTCAGTGCTGACGATTGCATCCGTTAGCGGGGTCCCAGCACAAAGTTGCCTGGATTCCGAATTCAGCAATTCCGCAACAACGGGCGGAAATTCAGCAACCTTCTGCTTAGATTTAATCTCACTCAGCAAAAGCAGTAACATGATGGTCTTACTATCTGCGTCGATGGTCTTATCCGCTTCATCGGCAACAATAAAGATGACGTCAAAATTCCAAGGCTGGATCGCTTCTAAGCGCCAGGTTTCCGCCAGATCAAATTCAGTAAAGCTTAACGTCAGGCCACCCGTGAAAAGTTCGGCATAGCGAGACCGAACCTGTGCTTCAGCACCGACCGACTCTGCGCAAGCAACCGTTACGCTAATATCTGAGGTTGCATGTTTTGCAAGCTCACTCACGATTAATCCCAAGTTTGGATTGTAGGCGAGGATTAGGACTTTCTTGAGGTTCGGGCGAAGTATTTCTCGTTCAGGCGGCTCATCCCACGATGAAAAACTATCCAGACTGACTTTCACCAGCGGTTCATCAACCCGTCTCAGGACGATCACTTCGTCATCGTCCGTTAGATCGTAATCAGGCTCCGGGTTTAAGACAGAGACCCGTCTAACCGGCAGATTTGGCTTTTGATCCATCCAACTGACGCCCAATACGATCCCATTATTGACTAAAATCGCAAGATTTCCAAAGAGCACGCCATCTAAGTCTGGAATATTACTGGTCTCGATTTGAAACTGGCCCGATGCAAATAATTCACGATAAATTTCGGCATAACCCGGGTATCGAGCACACTGCACCATCGTTTTACTAATAAAGTCACCGCTAGAAACAATAGGGTGTTGATGTTTTGAGGCAATACCCGCAACGACGGCATTTTCTTTATTGACAATTTCCGCAACAATATTTGGTCGCTTATCGGGACCCTCTTGGAACAAATTACTGTTTAGGAGCGTTAATGTCTTTATGGTCGTCAGGTCACCCGACGTACCGGACCTTAGCTCCGATAATAATATGATATGCGATGACTTATGCGCTGCCACCCGCCTCAACTCACTATTAACCGAAATAGAGCCTTGCATTGGGAGTATCTTTAGCTGTTTTAGTAACCTAGGGCCTTGTCGAATATCAGTGTGTACTTGCTCAATATCTGTATCGGTCAAAATCACAACTCTGTTTGTCGTACCCAGCTTCGCTAGCAACTCTAAAATCACAATCCCTTTTCGGTTCCAACCTAATATAAGGTAATGACCTGACTCTCTGATCGTTGCAGACCCTCGACGTGCATCAGCCATAGCAGATTGTATTGCACTAACGATGAACCCTATCAGCGCGCCAGTAATAATAAGGCCCATAATTGAATTAAACAGGGCGAACACAATGACGCCAACTGGCGCGCCATAATTCTCCGACAAAGCCCCCGGGTCTAAAATGTGTTTCATCGACCACCAGAGGGTGTCTAAAATACCGCCACCTAGCGCGTCGTCAATACCCTCGGCCCGTAAAGCATCTGCTGAAAATAGGCCGAAAAAGTAAGCCGCCATACCCACTAAAATGACCGTCGAGGCTAATCCTAAAATCAGCAAGTATGGAAAAACCCGACTTGTTGTCGAGAACAGAAACAGGTAGTAATTAAGCCGTTTCAACATGTTATGCCGATTTCTTAATCAGCGCTGATTTGACAGTATTTGCCAAAGCAAATTCTGACGAGATATCGTTCTTATCAATCACCTGAAAACAGGCCCCTGATAACCTTGCGCGCATGGTTTCATCCAAATGCATAGCGGAATACACGATCACTCTTGGCACCACATTCAGTTCAAGGTCGTCAAGCCGGGACAAAAACTCAAACCCGTCCATGATCGGCATTGATAAATCAAGCACTACTAAATCAAAGCCGTTGCTCACGAGTGAAAAAGCGATGGCACCATTTTCTGCGGTTTCAACCTCAAATCCCTGAGCTGATAACATTCGACTGGTGATGTCTCGCGCTTCCGCATCGTCATCGACCACCAATGCTCGCTTACCTGCTGTAGCATCGCCAAAGATCGTTTGAATGTTGCCAACCAATCGATCTCTGTCGACGGGTTTGGTCATGTAGGCTGCTGCACCCAGCGATTGGGCAGATTGATCATCATCCAACATGCTTATGACAATAATCGGCACCTCCTTTAACATTGGATCGGCTTTCAACTCCGCTAGAACAGTCCAACCATCTTTTCCCGGCATGAGGATATCAAGCAAAATCAGGTCTGGGCTAACAGTACGAGCTTTGCTCAACCCCTCAGTCCCATTGAGGGCTGAAACAACATTAAACGACTCATTAGCAAGCTTACGTTTGACCAAGTCATGAGCCATCGGGTCATCATCAATCACCAACAGCGTTAGATTAACCGTATCCGACAAGATCGTGTCATCGGTCATGCTATTAGCTTCATCAACTGGCGCGCCCTCCATCGTCACCTGCCTAGGCACCTGGATGGTAAACGTCGACCCTGATCCGATCTCACTGGCAACCGATAATCTTCCACCCATCATCTCAATGAGTTGCTTGGTAATGGACAATCCGAGCCCGGTGCCACCAAACTTGGCCGTTGTTTCGGCCTCTGCCTGCGTAAAATCATCAAATATTTTAGCCATCTGCCCTTCAGTCATACCGATACCGCTGTCTTGAACGGAGAATTGTAACCAAGGTGCGCCAAGCGCTTCATAAGCCTCAGCCTTGAGTGTGACGCGGCCATCTTCGGTGAACTTACAAGCATTACTGATGAGATTCAGCAAACTCTGACGTAATCGGGTTTCGTCTGAGCGCATCGTGCCCAGCTCCTCAGACGCCTCGAACACAACCTGATTCCGGTTCTTCTCCCCCAATGGTTTTGCAACACTTTGTAAAACATCCATTACGGTGCCAATTGAAAATTCGGAAATGAAGAGTTCTAGCCGACCTGCCTCAATTTTTGATAAATCAAGGATATCATTAATGAGGTTGAGTAAATGAGCCCCTGAATCCGTGATGCGCCGCAAGTCTTGTGACATAGACTCCATGCCGTCATCTTCAGCTTCTTCTAATAGCAATTCGCTATAACCAATAATCGCATTAAGCGGTGTCCGAAGCTCGTGACTCATATTGGCTAAGAATTTACTTTTCGCTTGATTGGCTTCTCTTGCTTCATCTCGAGCACCCTCCATTTCAGATGTTCGAGCCTCAATCAATGCGGTTACCTGGTCGGACATACGCTCAAATGCTACCGCGATCAACTGATTAGATTCTTCTTCGGCTTGTCGACGTTGCATCAAATCACCCTGTGCCACACTTTTCTCTATTGCGACCCCCATCTCTTCCATACGAGCGATATCACCGAGGAGCAACTCTTTTGCTTCACCCTCCAATTGAGCCGACAGTCCTCGCATTTTTGAGATGATTAAGCGATCTCTATCGATTCGGTTGTGCCGCTGCTGCCCTCTCAACGAGCTTAATTCATCAAGCTTTTCCTTATATTGTCCAAGCGCAGAAATCAATTGTCCTACTTCGTCATCAGCACTGGTCAGTATTCCCCTCGGTCGTTTTATCGCCTCCAGTTGTTCGCCTGCCGTTAATTGCTGCAACACTTGAATTGCATAGCTCAATCCTGAAAAAACAGACCTCTGAACCCCCAAAAGCACCAATACAATAATGAAAACCGCTGCGA